>JBAXGL010000001.1:0-44265 GCA_037139375.1 Bacteroidales bacterium
CACATTAAATGATTTATCTCAACGCTCGGTTAAGCATGTAATAAACTTCGTTGTTGCGAATATCTTGTTTGAACTGACGAATGTTTGTATCTTTATCGATAATCAATAGTTCGATGTCTGCGATTTCTGCCAAATCTTCCATCATCTCAGTCGTGATTGAGAATGAGAAGCTTGAGTGGTGAGTACCACCGGCAGTAATCCATGCACCTGCCCCTACTTCGATGTTTGGTTGTGGAATCCACAATGCACAAGCTACCGGTAATTTTGGCAATGCATTTGGTTCGATTACCGAAACTTCGTTCACAATCATGCGGAAACGGTTGCCCATATCTACGATTGTGGCAGCGATACCTTCGCCTTTGTGAGCTTGGAAAACCAGACGAGCGCAAACGCCAGCATCTCCAATTCCGAGGAAATGCACTTCAATACGTGGTTTGTTTCCAGCAATTTCCGGGTTGATTTCCAACATGTGCGATTGCAGGATAGAGCTGTTTGCTCCGTCGAAGTTCAACACATAATCTTCGAGGAACGAGCACCCACCTGGCAGACCTTTTGCCATCACCCACATAGTGCGCGTCAAAGCAGCTGTTTTCCAGTCGCCTTCTGCACCGAAACCGTAACCTTCTGCCATCAAACGTTGTGAAGCAAATCCCATCAATTGAGACATACCTTCCAATTCGTTGAAGCTGGTAGTGAAAGCGGTTGCGCCTTTAGATTCCAAGAAACGACGTAATCCAATTTCCTGAGCCGCAGCCTGACGTACAGAGATGTGTTTTTCTGCCCCTTTTTTGCAATCATCTGCGAAGTCGTATAGTTTTTCGTATTCTGCAATCAAAGCATCGATTTCAGCTTCAGTAACTGCATTTACAAAAGGAACCAATTTCGCAATAGGCGCGTTGTCCACGTGGTAACCCAAACGGATTTCTGCTTCTACTTTGTCGCCATCGGTTACCGCTACGTTGTTCATGTTATCTCCAAAACGGATGATTAACATGTTTTGAGAATCTGCCCAACCGGCGCAAACGCGCATCCACGAAGCGATTTTCGCTTGTGTAGATTGATCTTTCCAATAACCCACCACGATTTTACGTGGTTTACGCAAACGGCTGGTA
Source organism: Bacteroidales bacterium (assembly GCA_037139375.1). GTDB lineage: Bacteria > Bacteroidota > Bacteroidia > Bacteroidales > UBA7332 > CAXXIC01. The sequence goes on from JBAXGL010000001.1 coordinate 1,113, forward strand.
ATGAAACCAAACTCGCGGTCACCATGTGCCGATTGATTCAAGTTCATATAGTCCATGTCGATTTCCGAACATGGAATTTGCTGATCGAATTGTGTGTGAAGGTGCAACAATGGTTTTTTGTAGTCCATCAAACCGTGAATCCACATTTTAGCTGGAGAAAAAGTGTGCATCCAAGTGATCAAACCCACACATTTAGAATCGCCGTTTGCAGCACGCATAACCTCTGCAATTTCGGTAGAAGAGTTAGCAGTTCCTTTGTAAACTACTTTTGCTGGTAAATTTCCCGATTCGTTCAAACCTTTTACCATTTCATTTGAGTGAGCGTCTACTTTTACGACTGCATCACCTCCGTACAGAAGCTGAGCTCCTGTCACAAACCATACTTCAAAATCGTTGTAAATCATGATTGTTGTTTAGTTTTTAATTATTTGTTTATGTAATTTTATTTTTATTGACCATAATAAGCACCCGGTCCATGTTTGCGGAAGAAGTGCTTTTTGATCAAATGATTGTTCATCGTCAATTGCGGATTCACCGTATAAGAGATGTACGCCATTTTCGAAACCTGCTCCATCACCACAGCATTATGCACAGCATCGTGCGCATTTTTGCCCCATGAGAATGGACCGTGGTTTTTCACTAATACGCCAGGAATATGATCTGCATTCAATTCTGCAAAACGCTCGATAATGACGTTACCCGTTTCCAACTCATATTCGCCTTCTACTTCTTGCTGAGTCATATCGCGAGTGCAAGGAATTGCGTCACTGAAATAATCGGCATGAGTAGTCCCAATATTTGGAACATCGCATCCAGCTTGTGCCCAAGCTGTTGCATAAGTAGAATGTGTATGCACTACGCCGCCGATGTTAGGGAATGCTTTGTAGAGTGCCAAGTGTGTAGCAGTATCCGATGAAGGTTTCAATTTGCCTTCCACCACTTTGCCGTCGAGGTCAACCACTACCATGTCGTCAGCTTTCATTGCTTCGTACGAAACGCCCGATGGTTTTATCACCACTAGTCCTGTTTCGCTGTCAATTCCGCTCACATTTCCCCAGGTAAAAATCACTAAACCGTGTTTCACCAATTCAAGATTTTCTTTAAATACCTGTTCTTTAAGATTTTCTAGCATTTGATTTTTGTTGTTTTATATGTGTAAAATATACACTTATATGATTAAAAAAAAGGCTACATTGAAAAATGCAACCCTTGTTGAAGTAAGTGATCGTATTTTTCTTTATTGAAACGATAATAAAATGCTCCTTTTCGGGAAGTGGTTTTATCTTTTTCGTCCAATTTTTCCAAAATATCCATTGCCAAAATTTTCTTTCTGAAATTACGTTTATCTATATCTTCTTGATAAATAGACTCATACAAACTTTGCAATAATGGAAGTGTGAATTGTTCCTGAAGCAAATTAAATCCAATTGGTTTAACTGCAGCCCGGCGTTGTAATATACTCAATGTATCCTTTACCATTAGCGAATGATCAAAAATTAGTTGCGGCAATTGAGTGATTTTTACCCAACGAGCATCGTATTTTTTAGCAAGTGAGGTGTCAAATTTTTCAATATCTACTAACGCATAATATGCAATAGATATTACTCTTTCCAAATCTCGATTTACCTCCCCAAATGCACCCACCTGCTCCAGATAGATATTTTCGATACCGGTAAATTCGCCGACAACACGTTTAGCCGCATCATTTACGCTCTCCTTTTCATCCACAAATCCACCCATGAGTGACCATCCACCTTTCAATGGTTCAAACGGACGTTTAGCAATGAGAATGTGCAACTCGTTATCCTTGAAGCCCATAATAATGCAGTCGACAGCAACGTAAAGTTTATCTTTATTACTATAGAAAGATGTACTCATAGAAATTTGAATTTATTAATTGTGTATTATCCTTTTTGTGAGCACTTACTATAGATTTTTTATTTCTTTTATTAAAGTGTAAAGTAAACACTTATATTCCTGAGGGCAAATATTTTTTTAATGTTATAGAGCATATTCAGAATTATTCAAATTACTAAATGTTTTATACAGTTGTTTTAGGAAATTTCTCTTAAAAATACGTCATTATCCTAAATCAATTTTCATGAAAAATACATTTGTCTTTATCTCCTTCTATTTATTGAGTTTCGCCTATGCAAACTCGGAAACTATTCGTAGTTCTAAAGCCTCACAATCAACCTTGCAATCTTCATTTATTGGTGTTGAAAAGCTCTATTATGGAGCAGCCTATTATCCTGAAGTTTGGGATGAATCAGAAATTGACAAAGATATTGTGCGGATGAAGGAACTGAAGATGAACGTGATGCGCATGGGTGAATTTTCGTGGAGCAAAATGGAACCGACCGAAGGCAAATACGATTTCAGCTGGTTGCATAAAATTATAGACAAACTACATGCGAATGGCATTGACGTAATTCTTGGAACGCCTACAGCCACGCCTCCGGCTTGGTTAGCCGAAAAACATCCCGAAATGTTCCAACTTAACGCACAAGGTATTCGCATGACACATGGGGGTCGCAGAAATTGTAGTTATACCAGCAAAGTATATCGTCAAAACTCCGAAAAAATTTGCACCAGAATGGCACAGGAGTTTGGTAACACACATGGTGTTATTTGTTGGCAAATCGATAATGAGTTCTCACTTTCTGCTGATTATAGTTCTGAAACGAAGAAGCAATGGGTAAGTTGGCTTAAAAATCGCTACAAAACAATTGAAAACTTGAACCAACTTTGGTGTGCCGATTTATGGAGTCAGACTTATCAGAAATTTGAGCAAATACAAATGCCAACATCTGCTGTTTGGAATCATCCTTCGTTACGTTTTGCATGGACAACTTTTACCAACGATATGATTGTAGAATTTCAGGATATACAATTAACTGCTATACGCAAATATTCCAAACTTCCCATCACACACGATGGAATGCCACAGCAAACAGTTGATTATGACAAGCTTTTTAAAAATTTGGATTTTGCCGCTACCAACAATTACCACAGTTTTGAAGCTTATGATTTGATTCAAAGCAATTACGACCGTTTGCGCGGACAAGGATTGGGTTATCACTGGCTTTTCGAAACGGCTCCTAATTTTTCAGGAGGGGGCGACAAAGGTCAAACCTGGTATTTACACCAGATTCCAGGCAGTATGAAAGCTGCTTTGTGGATGAATTATGCTTCGGGCGGACAAGGAGCCATGTTTTGGTTGTGGCGCCAACACCGTGCGGGACAGGAAATGGTGCATGGTTCTGTCCTTTCGGCTTTTGGTGGCGAAGTGTCTAATTATCAAGAAATAAAAGAATTAGGCACTGAATTGGATAAGTCGTCGGGATTTTTGATGAATAATCCTGTTGTCAAAGCTGAAGCGGCTGTTTTATACAGTCATGAGTCGGAGACAGGCTTTAAGTTCGAAGAATATGCTAGCGGGATCAACTATTATTGGGACTGGACTTATCGTTTTTACCGTGCCATGGCGGATGCCTATATTTTCAGGGATGTAATATATCAATCTGCTGATTTGAAACAGTATAAGCTGATTTTCATACCATTAATGCCAGTTATAAGCGATGAATTTCAACAGCGGTTAAAAGTGTGGGTGGAACAAGGAGGCACGCTGGTTTTAGGGCCGCAGAGCGGCTATCGTACCGAAGAATGGGCGCAACATATTAATCATTTTCTTGGAAAAATAGAGGATTGGAGCGGTATTCAAGTGAAAACCGTTATTCCAATTGGAGCAAAACGCCGTGCTGAGGAAATCCCTTTTATGCTCGATTTTGATGCGAAATTATCCATTTCGCAGTCAGAAGCATCGCTATGGAGTTTGGCTTTGTCTAGTAATAATGGAAATGTGTTAGCGAATTATAACGGTGGGGCGCATGATAAAAAACCGGCAATAATTGAAAATTCCGTAGGCAAAGGACGTGTGATAATGCTTGGAACTGATCCCGGAAAGCCGGCTTTGAAGAAACTGCTTTTATATGCTGCCGAAAAATCGAATATTAAACCCATGGCCACAGGCGATGAGCAAGTAGTGATTGTTCAGCGCAAAGGGAAAGAAAGCGGTTGGGTGTTGGTGAATTTGTCGAAGAATGCAAAAAAAATTGTGCTGAATACTGATACTAAATCTTTCGAAAATATTTTATTAGACTCTAAATTTTCGTCCAAGGAATTTGAATTAAAGCCTTACGAAGTGCAGGTGTTGAAGGAGAGATAGGTGATCCAAGATTAGTGCAATTATTAAATTTTAAGTATGAAGATTTCCCTGAATTTATTCTTATTTTTCTATTCATTTTTATTTTGTGGTGCTTCTATGGCGCAGCAACCTACATCTGTTTTATACAAAGTAGATGCTTTTTGGGGAGTCAATGAAGGGAACATTATACCCGGAGCATCCGTACCATTTGGTATGGTGAAATTGAGCCCCAACATTCGCAACAATTGGACACCAACTTCAGCTTATCGAACTGATGAGCCAATTATTGGATTTAGTCATACCCAAACCAGTGGTACAGGTGGTAGTCCGCGTTACGGCAATATCCTTATTATTCCTCAACTCGATACACTGATTTTAAAGGAGTTGGTTAAGTATTCGAAAATCAATGAGTATGCCGAGCCAGGCTATTATACAGTTACGCTCAAAAATCGAAATTTATTTACCCGAGTTGAATTAACAGCTTCGCACAAAGTGGGATTTCACCGTTATACCTTCAAAAAAAAATATGCCCAAACCAATGAGTTGAAGGCTAATTTTATCATAGATGTTTCCAACACCACACATCGAATGAATAATGGAAAGCCATCCACTTATTGGAAAAAGGGTTACGTCAATATAATACCTGAAAAAGCAGCTGTGGAAGGATATGCTAGTTTCGAAGGTGGTTGGGGCGGATTGAATCCTTATACCATTTATTTTTATATTCAGTTTGATCAAGATTTTTTATCCTCTTATGTGTGGCAAGATAGTGTTTTATTGAACCAAAAATATTTAGCAACTGAAAACAAGGAATTTACTTCAAAACGATTTGGGGCTGTAGTTTCGTTTGCCAAAAAAAATGGTGAACAAGTTGGTTGCAAAGTCGGTATTTCCTATTTAAGTATTGAAAATGCCATTCTTAATCTACATGAAAAAGAGAACCTGACTTTTGATAAAGTCAAAGACGAAGCTTCAACTCTTTGGGTAAAGCAGTTGAATAAAATTGAGGTAAAAGGCGGCGATATTGCTGCGCAAAAACTATTCTACAGTGCGTTGCGAAATACCATGTTGATGCCTACCGATGTAACTGGCGAAGTGCCTGGTTGGAATCCAAACACACCACATTTCTGGGATTTTTATTGTGTTTGGGATGTGTTCAGAGCCACCATGCCATTGTATTCGCTTGTATATCCGGAAACGCAACGTCGCATTGTGAATTGCATGTTGGATATTTACTCCAAAAAAGGCTGGCTGCCCGATGCATGGATAGCCGACGATTATGCTATGATGCAAGGTGGAAGCAATGCCAATGTGGTGTTGGCCGATGCGGTGATGAAAAAACTAAGTGGTTTTGATGTGAAAACGGCCTTGGATGCAGTGCGAAAAGATGCAGAACATCAGTCGGACAATCCACACACGAAAGGTAGGTTAACCAATGACTATACAAAATACGGTTTTGTGTTGGCCGAAAGTGCTGCCGGCTCCGTTTCGCGGACATTGGAATATGCGTATAACGATTTTTGTATTGCGGAAATTGCTAAATCGGCTGGTGACAATAAATTGGCAGAAAAATATAAAAATCAATCGTTAGAAGTTTATAAACTGTTTTATCCTGAACACAAGATGTTTTGGGGAAAAGATAGTAGTAAGCTATGGAAACCCGATTTTACGCCAGTTTCCAAACGAAAAGATACGTGGAACGACCCCTATTTTTACGAAGGAGGTTCACAGATTTATTCCACTTACGTACCTCACGATATGGCAGGTTTGATAAAACGCCACGGAGGAAACAAGGAATATGTGAAATATTTAGATAATCTATTTGAGAGTGGTGTTTTCAGCATTGAGAACGAACCTGAATTTCTGATTCCATACCAATATATATATGCCTCCGATTACCCTTCAACGGCAAGACGAGTGAGTAAAATCTTGCATTCCAACTATGTTCCCGGTGCTAACGGACTTCCCGGACAGGACGATTCTGGCTCCATGTCGGCTTGGTATGTGTTTAGCGCGATGGGCTTTTTCCCAGTGGCAGGACAGGATTTGTACTTGATTGGAACACCGCTTTTTGATGAAACGGTGATTCAGTTGGAGGGAAATAAAACGTTTAAAATTATTGCTAAAAACCACACAATAGAAAATATTTATGTTACCAAAGCCACACTCAATGGCAAGTCGTTAGACAGAGCTTGGTTTAAACATACTGAAATCTACAAAGGAGGAAAACTAGTGTTAGAAATGAGTGCAACACCCAATGATTTGGGAAAAACCAATTTGCCGACATCACTTTCAACGAAATAAAATTACACATGAGAAAAACATTTTTTCAAATCACATTCATATTTTTTTCAATTTTTCAAACAGTTTTTTCAGCTGAAATAACTCCAAATTCTTGTCCTGTTATTGGCGGACAAGTGATTATTGAAAAAGGGCAGTCGCGCGAAGAAATTGAGTCACTTTTTGTAATATTGAAAAACAATAATATGAATTTTTGCCGTATCCGAATGTTCGAATCGTATATGCACGACGGCAACGGAAACTGGGATTTTTCCACTTTTGATTTGGCTTTTCAGGCAGCTGAACGGAATAATATCACAATTATCGCAACGCTTTTTCCAATGGTGGAATTTACTAATATTGGTGGTTTCAAATTTCCTGACTCCGATGCACATTTGGCTTCCATTGCCGAATACATCAAGCAAGTGGTTGGTCATTTTAAGCAATATAAATCGCTTTATGGATGGGTGCTGATGAACGAAATTGGGTGTGGAAAAGCTCCTTTTAATAAACCACTAACGGCTCAAAAATTTGCCGAATGGCAAAAGGCGGATACAATAAAAGCATTTAATGATGCAGGAAAACCAATTATACAATTTCAAGAAGAACGGTTTTTGCTCGATTACAATAGTTGGTACCTGAACTGGCTAAAAAGTGAGGTAAAAAAATACGATGCCAAGAGTCATTTGCACGTGAATACGCACGCCGTTTTTGATACCTACGCCGAATATGATTTTACCAAATGGCGCACCATTTTGGATAGTTTTGGTGGTTCGGCGCATGCAAGCTGGCATTTTGGAAATTTCACACGCAACAACTACCATTACGCCATTGCAGCTAACAGCGAAATTATTCGTTCTGGATCAGGAAATAAGCCATGGATAATGACCGAATTACAAGGTGGGAATAATCTGTGGAGTGGCGGTATTCCAATGTGTCCCACCAAACAGGAAATAGAACAATGGATGTGGACAATAATTGGGTCGGGTGGAAAAGGCATGATTTTTTGGTCGCTCAATGGTCGTTCGGCAGGTATTGAAGCTGCTGAATGGTCGTTGCTGAATTTGTTAAATCAATCCACTGAACGATTGGAGATGGCAGGAAAAGTGTCTGGAATACTTAAAAACTGTGCTGACATTTTTTCAACTGCCAAAGAGTACGAATCGGGCGTGAATATTCTGTACACTCGCGAATCCTTATGGTGCGAGCGAAGAGCCGAAACTACCAGAGTTAATTATGCGGGAAGATTGCCCGGAGGTTCTATTCGCTCAGCTATCGGTTTTTTTGAAACGCTATCGCAATTGGGTATTCAAACAAATCTGAAATGCATAGATGAATTTGATTTTACGGCTAATAATAACAAGGGGAAAGTGCTTATTTTACCGCATCAAATAGCGGTACCTTCAAAATTAACCAAATCGTTGGAGCAATTTGTGGCTACCGGTGGCACCTTGCTGGTGGAAGGATTGACGGGATTTTTTGACGAAAACATGCACAATCAAACTACGACAAATTTTCCTTATGCTAACCTTTTTGGAGGAATGCTAAAGGATGCACCTTTTGTAGCTGACAAATTTTCTATATCACTTGCCAATCAAAAATCTGCACTTCCGGCTCATTTATGGGAAGGCGTTATTCAACCAACAATCGCTCAATCGTTGGCAAAAAATGCTAAGGGCGGAATTGTTGCCACGACCAATATTTATGGAAATGGAAAAGTGATTTGGATTCCTTCATTGGTAGGTATTGCAGCGCGTGAGACCAATAATTATCTCCCATTATCCCAGTTTATTATACGTGAATTGTTGCCACAATTATATTCTAATACGATTCGATTTAAAGCGTTTACGGATGGTGTATTGATGAAAACCTTACGAACTGATAGCGGTTATGTGGTTGTTTTGATAAACAAAAGCCTGAAAACACAACGAGTGGAATTACTATTACCCAATGCAAAACCCATAAAAATTCTGAATGCTGGAGTTGTGAGTGCTCCTAAACTTACAAATAAATTCATGCTCTCATCCGAAGAAACAAAAGTGATTGAATTTCAAAAAATCAATTAATCGCAAATTCTAAATTTAATAGTATGCGTTTCTCAAACTATACATTGGTAATTCTGTGTTTTATGATTTCAGAAATTGCTTTTGCCAAATCAAGCCTTCTCGAATTACCCATTTCTACAGGCTGGGAAATGCGCGAAACGACATCAAATGATTGGCTTTCAGCAGTTGTTCCGGGATGTGTGCACAGCGACTTATTGTTAAACAAACAAATTCCGAAGCCCTATTTCCAAACAAACGAAAAGCAATTGCAATGGATTGATAAAAAGGATTGGGAATATAAAACGACATTTGATGTTTCTGATGAAGTTTTGTTCAACGAACATATTGAATTGGTATTTAAAGGATTGGATACCTATGCAACTGTTTATTTGAATGAAAAGGAAATGCTAAAAGCAGACAATATGTTTCGCGAATGGACAATTGAAGCAAAACAATCTATTCGTGTGGGGAGTAATAGTTTACGAATAGTTTTTAATTCTCCTATCAATATTGGATTAGAATTACTTAAAGAAAATGGCTTTATACTAAAAGCAACCAATGATCAAGCTGAGAATGGCGGATTAACAAAAGACCAATTGGTGAGCCCATTTATCCGAAAAGCACCTTACCATTTTGGTTGGGATTGGGGTCCGAGGTTTGTAACTTCCGGGATTTGGCAGCCTGTTTTTTTACGTGCATGGAACGCTGTAAAAATTTCGAATTTTTATGTTCAGCAACAATCCTTGAATGATAAATTGGCCACATTAAAAGGCCAAATAGAGATTAAGTCGTCGAAAAACCAACAGGCTGAAGTTTCAATTCTTATAAATGGAAAAAAAATTGCAAAACAGTACTACTCTCTCAGTATTGGCACAAACACGATTGATTTTCCGTTCGATATTAAAAATCCAAAGCGCTGGTGGACAAACGGTTTAGGGAAAGCGAATCTATATTCCATTTCAGTACAAGTTGAATCAGGAAATTCCTCAGACTCTGAAAGTCGCCAAATCGGTTTACGCACTTTGCGATTGATTCAGAAGCCCGACTCCGTTGGTCGCAGTTTCTATTTTGAGCTGAATGGCGTTCCTGTTTTTGCAAAAGGTGCTAATCACATTCCAAACGATATGTTTCTAGATAAAGTAACTAAAGATGTATATGATAGGGAAATTGAAACTGCGTCGAAATCCAATTTCAATATGCTTCGTGTTTGGGGCGGTGGTATTTACGAGAACGATTATTTTTATGAATTGTGCGATCGGAATGGTATTCTTGTATGGCAGGATTTTATGTTTGCTTGTTCTCTTTATCCAGGAAATAAGAAGTTTTTAAATTCGGTTACACAAGAAGCAGCTTATCAATTAAAAAGACTACGAAATCATGCGTGCATTGCACTCTGGTGTGGAAATAATGAAATTGATGTGGCATGGCAAAACTTTGAACCAAACGGTGGATGGGGTTGGAAAAAAAGTTACACCGAATTGCAAAAGAAACAAATCTGGTCGGCTTACGACACTATTTTTAATCATATTTTGGCTAATGCGGTGAAGGATTATTCATCACAAACGCCTTATTGGCAATCTTCACCATCGAGTATTATCTCGAAAAAGCATGCTTCTAATACAAATAAATCGGGTGATGTGCACTATTGGGAAGTGTGGCATGGCAAAAAGCCATTCGAAAATTATGCTTTAAATATTGGTCGATTTATGAGCGAGTATGGTTTTCAGTCGTTTCCCGAACTTGAAACAGTCAAGAAATATGCTTTGCCTGAGGATTATGATATTGAGTCGGAAGTGATGCGTCATCATCAGCGCAGTGCTATTGGCAATGTAACCATTAAGGATTATATGGATCGGTATTATCAAAAACCCTTAGATTTTGAGAAATTTTTGTATGTCGGTCAGGTGTTGCAAGCCAATGGAATTCAGTATGCAGTGGAGGCGCATCGTAGGGCAATGCCTTACAATATGGGTTCGCTAGTTTGGCAAATAAATGACTGTTGGCCAGTGGCTTCGTGGTCAAGTACCGATTATTACCGCCGTTGGAAAGCGTTGCAATACGAACTAAAACGCTCGTTTGAACCTATCCTTATTTCTGCTTATACAAAAACTGACAGCACGTATGTTACAGTTGTTTCGGATAAACTAAAAGATATAAACGCATTGTTTGAAATGAATGTATGCGACTTTTCAGGAAAAGTGATTCGTTCAAAAACTATAAAAGTAAATGTAAAAGCCAATCATTCAACTACTGCTTTTAAAGATTTAACAGCCAATTTAACAGCTAATGTAAATGGGAATTATTTTTCTTTTAAGTTGAAGAACAGGAATGAATTAATTGCTGATAAAATATATTTTCTAACTTATCCTAAAAGCTTACAGCTTGATAAACCCCAAATTATGTCCAACATTCGCAAGAAAAATAATACTTGGATAATTCGCTTAAAAACAAATGTGTTGGCTAAAAATGTATATCTAAATTTCAAAGATGTAGAAGGATTTTTTAGCGATAATTATTTTGATTTAGTGCCAGGAATTGAAAAAAATATCACATTTAAATCCAAATTAAATATTTCAGCAACGCAAAAACTTGAAATCAGTTCATTGGTGGATAGTTACAAGTAATTTAAAATCAGAAAAATTAGATTTAATGAAATTTATTCTTAAAGTCTTTCTTTTAGTTTTGTTAGTTTCGTGCCAATCGGCTCGTAAAGTGGTAATCGTAAAGCCACTAGTTCCCTATAAACCCACTGTTTCTTATGACGATGCTGAAAAACGTAGTCAAAGCATTTTGGAAAAAATGCCTTTGTCTGAAAAAATAAGTATGATAAGCGGTCATAATAGTTTTTTTATCAAAGGATTTCCTCTATATGGAATACCTCAATTGTATATGTCCGATGCAAGTGCCGGTGTGAATATTCGTAAAGAATTGAACAACGGCATGGAAAAATCTGTATCGTTTTCAGCACCAATCGCCTTGGCAGCCACTTGGAGCAGAGAGTTGGCGTACGATATGGCTAAGGCTATTGGCGAAGAATGCAAGATTGGTGGCACTTCAATTTTGCTCGGTCCAGGGGTAAATATTTACCGTATTTCGCAAAATGGGCGCAACTTTGAGTATTTTGGAGAAGATCCATACTTAACTGCGCGTATTACCGAAAATTATGTGGTGGGGATGCAAAGTACTGGCACCATGTCCACCGTAAAGCATTTTATTGCCAATAATAATGAACATCGACGTCGCTTGACTGATGCTTTAATTGATAAACGCACTTTACACGAAATATATTTGCCAGCTTTTAAAGCCGCTGTGGATGCAGGTGTGATGAGCGTTATGACTTCATATAATATGGTGAATGGAGAATATACTGCCGAAAGCAAATCGTTGGTGGATGGCATTTTGCGAAAAGAATTGGGCTTCAAAGGGTTAGTCATGTCTGATTGGCGGTCGGTTTACAATGGTGAGAAAGCCATTAAATCGGGTTTGGATTTGGAAATGCCAGGCGATTATGCCGATTGGCTAAAAGTATTGGGCGAAACCCCTTTTCGACATTTGAAACATGAGGCGGCACCACTTTTGGCAGAAAACAAAGTGACAGAAGCAGACATCAACCGTATGGTGAAAAATACCATGCGTTCCGGCATTATGATGGGATTGTACGACAGACCAATTCAAGATACAAATTTTACTAATAATTATGAGAAACATGAACAAGTGGCTTTACAAGTTGCTCGCGAATCTATTGTGTTACTTAAAAATGCAAATTCTATTTTGCCATTAGTTCCTGAAAAAGCAAATTCAAACTTTTTATTGACGGGTGAATTTGCCAATACATTACCTTTTGGTGGAGGCTCGGCAGAAGTAAAAGGATATAACAATGTGCTAATGTATGATGCTTTGAAAAAAGTTTATGGGAGCGCTTTGAATTATATTCCCAGACCCACCGACGCAGAAATAAAGGCGGCAAATGTGGTTTTTTTGAGTGTTGGAACGCACGATAGAGAAGGCAACGACCACTTTTTTGCATTGCCAGATAGTGTAGAAAACTTGGTGAAACGAGGAACTGCTCTCAATCCAAATACTGTTGTAATTGTAAATTCTGGCAGTGGCATCCGTATGACCGATTGGAGCGACAAGGCAGCAGCTATTTTGTATGCTTGGTATCCTGGACAGACTGGAAATATAGCTTTGGCAGAGATTGTGAGCGGGAGGGTAAATCCTTCGGGAAAACTTCCTATGACCATCGAAAATGATTTTTCTGATTCGCCAGGAGCCAATTACAAAAAAGACACATCAGCTTTCAATATGCCGTGGCAGGACGAATACAGTTTTCGTTTTCCAATTAGTCATGATGAATATAAAGAGGGTGTTTTTGTGGGTTATCGATGGTATGAAAGTAAAGGGTTGAAAATTCAATTTCCTTTTGGTCACGGACTTTCTTATACAAAATTTGATTATTCTAATTTGAAAATTAAACCAACTTTCAACGAAGGAGAAAAGGTGAAAGTTTCGTTTAACATCAAAAATACAGGTGCGGTTGCTGGTACAGAAGTCGTGCAATTGTATATAAAAGACAACGAATCGACTGTAGCCCGCCCATTGAAAGAATTGAAAGCATTCACAAGGGTTGGATTACAGCCGAATGAAGAAAACGAAGTGCAATTTACGCTCAATCCTGTAGATTTTTCGTTTTTTGATATAGAAACTAATGTCTGGAAAAGCGAAGCAGGAAAATTTACAATTTTTGTAGGAAGTTCATCGGTAGATATACGACTTAAAAAGGAAATTGAATTGAAATAATCTATGTACAAGCAAAAATTCCTCTTGTTTTTGGCGCTACCAAATGTTTTATTTGCGGCAAATTCTAATACAAAGCAGTCAAAACCTAATATCATCCTTATTCTGTGCGATGATTTGGGATATGCTGATATTGAACCTTATGGTTCTAAAGGAATTAAAACGCCTAACCTGAATCAATTGGCTTCGGAAGGACTTACATTGACCAATTTTTATGCCGGCTCAGCTGTGAGTTCACCTTCGCGTGCAGCATTGCTTACTGGCTGTTATCCCAATCGGATTGGCATTCCCGAAGTGTTAGCACCGCACGGACTCAGTTGGTCTAAGGATTTGTGGCGAATTGGTATTAACCCAGATGAGCAAACGTTACCCGAATTGCTCAAAACGCAAGGTTATGCCACAGCTATTTTTGGGAAATGGCATTTAGGTCATTTACCGCAACATTTGCCAAGCAAACATGGCTTTGATGAGTTTTGGGGAATACCGTATTCCAACGATATGATTCCGCAGACTGATGCCAATTATCCACCATTGCCAATTATCCACAACGATAGTATCGAAAATGAAAACCCAGATCAAACGCAATTTACCAAGCGATTAACAGAAAAAACCGTACAATTTATCGACCAACATGCTGACAAGCCATTTTTTATTTTCCTAACGCATCCTATGCCGCATGTTCCTATTTCGTGCTCTAAAAAATATAAAAACAGTAGCGAAAAAGGACTTTATGGTGACGTGATTCAGGAAATTGATGCTTCAGTTGGTGCTATTTTGGCAAAGTTGAAAGCGGAAAATATCCGCAAAAAAACGATTGTTATTTTCACATCCGACAATGGTCCGTGGCTGGCTTTTGGGAATCATGCTGGATCAGCATTTCCCTTGCGCGAAGGCAAACATACCAGCATGGAAGGCGGTTACCGTGTGCCATTTATTATCAGTTGGCCTCAGAAAATTCATCAAAACTTAAAAAGTGATGCGATGGTTTCGGCTATGGATTTGCTACCAACCCTTACTCGCTGGGCAAATGCACCAATGCCCACTCAAAAAATAGATGGCATAGCACTCAATTCTTTTTTTGAAGGAAAAACAAAACACTCGGCTCGTAAACACCTGCTTTTTTATCATGGTGCCGAAGTTGAAGCTATCCGAAGTGGTAAATGGAAGTTACATATTCCGCACAGCTATCAAAAAGCAGGCAATAATATAGGCAACAATGGTATTAAAGGCTATTATGATAAAGCTTCGATTGGGCTAGAACTATTTGACCTGAGCAAAGACCCTTCAGAATCGGTCGATTTATCTGCCAAATACCCAAAAATCGTAGGGCAATTAAAGGGCGAGTTGCTTCAATTGGATAAAGAGTTGAAAGCGACTTCGCGTCAGCCGGCAATCTATCATGGCAGTGCTCCGCCAAATAGAAAGTTATGGAAAGAATAAATTGCTTTTTCAGAGAGATAAAACCGTAAAAAGAACAGTGCTTTTAGGGTAAAACGGCTTTTTGTTCGTCACAGTTGTGTAATTTCCATAACTGATATTTCAGTAAAAGTATAGTATGAAGAACACATTATTCAGCAATTTTATTGGTTTTTCCTCTTCTTGATTAAATTTTTAGAACAGATTTATCTGCTTTGACCTAGTATTCTCTCAAAATACATAAAGAAAAACAATTAATATTTAGAACTATGACTATTTTCTTAAGAAAACTTATGCGACAAAAACACTCATTTAGGGTTTTGCTTGTCACGTTTTTTTTAGGTGCACTCTCTTTGTCGGTGAACGCACAAAACAAAATAGAGAACAATGCCCCCATCTCTATTTCTGGTGTAATAATAGATACGAAAGGCGAAGCCATTATCGGAGGTAATATCCTTGTAAAAGGAACCACAATTGGTACTTTGACGGATATAGAAGGTAAATTCAAACTAAAGGTTCCTGTAAACGCTAAATTGGTGGTGTCGTATGTTGGTTTTTTGGCTCAGGAAGTGATAATTACCGATAAAACGTTCTATAAAATATCACTTAAAGAAGAGAGTAAAAATTTGGATGAAGTAGTGGTCGTGGGTTATGGCGTGGTTAATAAACGAAGCTATACGGGTTCTATTTCGTCCATCAAATCTGAAGAAATAACTGCTCTCAAAACTATGTCACCAACACAAGGCCTTCAAGGTCGCGCGGCAGGTGTGAACGTTACAACAGCATCTGGAATGCCTGGTGCTCCCACCACCATACGAGTGCGTGGTGTTAACTCTATTAGTTCGGGAAACGACCCATTGTGGATTATCGACGGAGTGCCAATGTACTCAGGCGGAGGATTGGAGAAAAGTTCTAGTACCGTTTCACAAGATCCGATGTCGATGATTAACCCAAGCGATATTGAAACGATGGAGGTGCTCAAAGATGCTGCTGCAACAGCTATTTATGGTTCACGTGGTTCGAATGGTGTGATAATGATAACAACCAAATCAGGCAAGAAAAACGGTGGGAAAGGCACAATCAATGTTGATTATACGATGGGCTTTAGCGATTTAACCCGCACACCCGAGCAAATTGGATATGCTTCAACTAAGCAATGGATAGAAATGGCAGACAAAGCGATTCAGAATTCAACAGGAGATCCTACAGCACTTTTCACACCATCTATGACGGTAGAGAAAGCACAAGTTGCATTTGAGGCTTTGACTCGTGAGCAAGCTCTTGCCACAAATTCCAACTGGTTTAAAGAAGTTCTTCGCACAGGCGAATACAAGGATTTCAATTTAAATATGACTAAAGGTTTCGAAGGTGGGTCGGT
The DNA here is from genome assembly GCA_037139375.1 of Bacteroidales bacterium. Lineage (GTDB taxonomy): Bacteria > Bacteroidota > Bacteroidia > Bacteroidales > UBA7332 > CAXXIC01. Next base: position 17,236 of record JBAXGL010000001.1, read on the forward strand.
TTACACTTCTTTCAACTACCGTAATGATGCTGGAGTACTAAAAAACAACGACTTAAATAGATTGACGGGACGTATAAACAGTGAATTTACGATTATCAAAAATCTACAGGTTGGATCTAATATGGCATTTTCGTATTCTCGAAACAACAGAGTGAAAACAGGTTATGCAGGTGCAATTGGTGCTGGTGGTGGAATGACTGGTGGTTTCGAGGCTGCGAATCGTAATGCGATGCCTTGGATGCCGATTTACAGTTCCGAGAACACAACTGGATATTGGAGTGCCAGATCTGGCAATTTAGCTGCAAATAATGATCGTCGGTTTTTACAGGATTATGTGATTCAAAACCGAGTGGTAGGAAACACATTTGCTGAATTTAAAGTAGTTGCAATTAAAGGTTTGTCGCTCCGTTCAGAGTTTGGATTAGACAACATCAGCAATTCGAGTGTAGATTGGAGAAGCGATTTGATTACTGTAGATGGTAAGTCGTATTCATTGGATCAAAATGTTAACCGTTCGGTTATTAATTACAATGCATATTTAAAATATAACAACAAAATTGGCAAAAACGCTTTCAATTCTGTATTAGGAACGGAAAGCACAAGAATGACTACTTGGACAAGATTGTTAGAAGCAAATGGATTGGTGGGGCAATATCCCGAATTGGGATCTACTCCAGCGAATATGTTAAGTATGTCTTCCAAATTTTCTGCTGAAGATTATTTGAGATCATATTTTTTCAGAACGGATTATCGCCTGCTCGATAAGTATGTGTTGGCTGTCAGTCTTAGAACTGATGGGTCATCCAAATTTTCAGCAGAAAAAAGATGGGGTACTTTTGCCGCCATTTCTGGTGGATGGCTTGTGTCTGAAGAACCGTTTTTTGCCTCATTCCGCGATGTTATGAATCAATTTAAACTAAAAACTAGTTTTGGTCAAACAGGAAATAATGCGATACCCAACAACTCTTCCACTACTGTTTACAGTAACAATTCATTAAACCGCTATGGTTTAGATAGTGACATTGCTGCAGGTACAATTGTGTCGAACATTGGCAATGGATCTATCACATGGGAAACTACCAATAATTATGATTTTGGTATTGATTATGGATTTCTAAATAGTCGCATTTCGGGTTCTATTGAAGGGTATTACAAAAAAGTAGTGGATATGCTCTTGAGCGCTGAATTGCCTAATTCGACAGGTATTGGCGGAAATAAAATTTGGGCAAACATTGGAGATATGTCTAATTATGGAATTGATTTTTCAATATCCAGTAAAAATATTGACAAAAAGAACTTCACATGGACAACTGATTTTAATGTTTCATTTAATGAGAATAAGATTTTAAGTCTCACCCCTGCGCTCAATGTGGGTGGTAAGGGAGTAGGCTATAGAATAGGTACACAAAATGTGACTGGTAATCGTTTAGGAACTTTCTTTATGGCTGATTATGCAGGTATTGACCCTGATAAAGGCGTTGAAATGATTTGGGAAATTGACCAGACAGAATACAACGCTTCGGGTAAAACAATCAAAACAGGGCGAAAAATACCTGCTACTCAAGAGAATGTGCAAGTCAATCGTTATTTGTTTCAAGACAAAACGATTATTCCTACTTTTTTTGGTGGAATCAACAACACGTTTAAATACAAAAACCTTGATTTGAATCTCTTTCTCACCTTCTCGGGCGGAAATTACATTTACGACTACAATCGTAAACGTGCCTCTTATGTGCACAATGGACAAACCGTTTTGTTGGCAGATGTGAACGAGAATACTGTGTGGGCTGCTGGCAAGACTGATGCTACTTATCCACTACAATCGTGGGAAAGCAGCTACACTGGTGCAGCGTGGAATAGCAAAGCTGATGATCCTAACCTTCCTGCAGGAAATGCAAAAGGTTGGTGGGACTCGAATGCAACAGCCAAAGGGAACTATAACTTGGAGAGTTACAACCACTCGAAATATATGTACAGGGGTGATTTTATTCGATTGAAAAACCTGTCACTAGGTTATACATTACCCAAAACGTTTGCGTCGAAATTGGCATTGCAGCAACTTCGTTTATCGGTTCAAGGGTCTAATCTACTTACTATTACTGCATATCCAGGTTATGATCCTGAGGGTGCCACGTGGGTAGATGCAGCTAGCATTCCCAATACCCGAACCATTAGTTTTGGTTTATCGGCTAAGTTTTAATTTTAAAATAGTAAGAAATATGAAAAATCTAAAATATATTCTGTTTAGTCTGCTTGCATTTGCGATGACAGCCTGCAACAACGATGCTTTTTTTGAATTACAAAGACCGCCTCAATTTCCTTGGAACAGTGTGTCAGAATTGGAGTTTGCTGCTGTGGCTCCGTACAACAAATTTTTCTATACAGGTTGGAGCGCTCCTCAATCCAATCACATTCTGAATCAGGTGATTCAATCAGACTATTTTCGATTTGTTGGCAATGTTGAGGGATATGCTACTGATCAAGTTTACAAACGTAAATACTCAGATCGCGTTGCCGATGTAGAAGGGTTGTACACAAGTATGTATGGTGTTATTGGGCTGTGCAATAATGGGTTAGAGTTTTATAGAACAACTAATAATGATCCATTCCCTTATGCCTCGGATGCCGATAGTGTGAACAACGTGAATAGAATCAAGGGCGAATTGCTATTTATGCGTGCGTATGCTTATTATCATTTGGCAGTTACATTTTGCCCTCCTTACGGTCATGGCGCAAACAACGATACAAAGATTCTCGTTAAACGTGACCACATATCATATTCAAGTGAAGATGCATTGAACAATGCACCCGCAACAACTGGAGCAATCTACGATATGATGGTTGCCGATTTGAAAGAAGCAAAATCACTTTTGCCAACAGATTGGGTTGATGGTATGCATCTCTCGTATAAAAACAGAGGGAGAGCCAACAAATGGGCTGCTTCAGCAGTGTTAGCTCAAGTCTATTTCACAATGGGTAAATTCACTGGAACTGAAAGCGCCTTGACCGAATTGGATGACGTGATTGGCAATGGAGGATACAGCCTGACAACAGATCCATTCGAATGCTTCAACAATAGTAGCACCGCATTGCTATCATCTGAAACATCAAGCAAAGAGGTTATATTCTGGAATTTCTGTGCTGACATCAAAATGTTTCCGACCATCCATAATTCGTTTCGATTCACCCACTTCAACAAGGCATTTCGTGATGCTAAATTAGGAGGAAATGGAAACACAAGTGCTGGCACAAGTCCGAAATGGAGTTTCACCGGTTGGTGGCAAATGTGTATGGCTAAAAATGCTTTAGTAGAAATGGGCTGGATGAATAGTGATGGTTCTGAAACAAATACTGCATTGTGGGACAAGCGCTACAATAATCCGACTTCAACGGCTGGTTATGTCAACGAAAAGGGGCTTTTTTATCGTTTCGAAGGTTGCTACAAAGACACAATTGAGTTCAATGCAGCAAAGTTAGCCACTAAACAACTTGGTCGTCGCACAGCGGCTTCTGACGATGGTAAATACATTATTAGCGCGAAATATGCTCCGCTAATTGGCAAAACTGAACCCGTAGTATTGGTAAATAAATATTATCGTACAGCGGATGGTAAAATGCAAAACACACCTGTTATCCGTTTAGCAGAATTGTATCTCAATCGTGCTATGATAAAGAAAAGAGCCAACATCGCTGGTTGGGCTGCCGACTACAACAAAGTTGCAGCGAGAGCATGGAATGCCACATTAGCAGGTACAGCTTACGTAAATAAAACTGATGCGGAAGTCTCTGAAAGAATGATTTTAGTAGAAAGATGGAAAGAGTTGGCTGGTGAAGATGTTTGGTATATACCATTTTGCGAAGCATTAGGCTATGAGATTGGTCAAGGCGATCGCACTTCAGCCGATAATACGGCAAGTATAAAACCGCCTTATTCATCCGATTATTGGAAAAACTGTATCCCACTTTCGGAGCTCGATTTTCAACCTAAATAATTAGATTTTCCGTTTCTTTAAAATAGAGCCGTGTGACTTGTTATACGGCTCTTTTTAACTATTCTATACCATTATGATGCAAAGAACAGCTTTCTCAATTCTCTTCTTTTTTGCTTTTTTAGCAACTAAGGCAAGCACACAATTACCTATAGACAAAGATATGCCTGCAATTGCCATCAACGACGATTCGCAGTTGGGTATTCTCAATTCAAGAATGGGCAGCCGATTTTCGCTTAATTTTTTCAGTGGAAAGCGGGGCATTCATTCTGGTTCACTAGGTTTCGATTCGGATGAATTTTCTGAATTGTTAGTCGGAGTAGAAGTGGATGGAAAACTCGAAATTCTTCGTACGGCAAATCCGCTCATTAAATCAAACTACCTGCAAAACCAAACTATGCAGCTCGCGATGACAGGTATGAAACTCAAAGGAACGTCTTCGAAAGATTTGGAGATTTCTATGACCATTGTTTCCCCTTTCACACCAGCTAAAACGCTTGATGATACTAATGCAATCAAAATGCAGATATCGCCCTTCTTTTATCTTTTGGTAAAAATCAAAAATCCGACGAATGAAGTAGTAAAAGCTAAATTATTGGTCGGATTAAAGAAATTACCTTATAATCCAACCATGGAATATGCTGTTTGGGGATATGGTTATGGTCGCATTGCAAACGAAATCTACTACAAAGACCAAACTGCTGGAAATGCATTAATTTCACTAGAAAGCCTGAACGTAAACACGACTGGATTTGAGAAGGAGGCATTTAATGGGCTTTCTTATTCATTATCTGTGGCTGCTAAATCTGAAGTGGATGTCAATTATTCTTATACAACCTATTACAATGGTAGAGTGCAGCGTGATAATCGCATCAATACAGATTTGAAATACTATTATACTTCAGTCTGGAAAAATATTCAGGAAGTAAAAGCATACGCAAAAGAGAATTTTGATAAGAATATAGCAGCTTCTGCTCGTTTCGAAAACCTGTTGCTTCGTTCTAAACTTTCAGCTCAAGATAAATGGATGATTGCTCTCTGTTTTCATGCCGATATGGCGAATACTTTTCTTTTGACGGATGAGAAGAGTAATCACTATTTTTATTTGCTAGAAGGACGTTTCAAACACCAAAGTACAGTAGATGTGGGTCATGAAACTGAATTAGTTGCATTGTTTAATCCATGGCGATTGAAAATGCAACTCCAACAGTGGAGTAACTACTTGGCTACCGAACGCGTGAAACGTGAGCCAGAGCGTGGTAGAAAACCATTTTATCAGGGGTACAGTGCTGCTGAGTATGGTGCTTATGTGTTGCACGATGTGGGCGATTATCCCTACATCAGCGAAACTTCTGATTACGATTTCGGACCTTATATGGCTGCGGAAGAGAATACCAATTATACGATGCTACTCTACTGGTATTGGAAAATATCGGGCGATGATGAGTTTGTTAAACAAAAGCTAGGATTTGTGGAATTGCTTCTACATTCGCTTGTTAACCGCGATATCGACGGTAATGGGATAGTCGATCATGCACAAGGTTGGACATCGTTCGATTCAAGTAAATCGCTGCGTATTTATACCGAAAATACATACATAGCTGTGAAGCAAATTTCAGCTTATACAATGGCTGCCGAAATGTTTCGCTCGTTAATTACCACTGGTGATCACGAAATTGGTGAATTGGTGAAAATGAGCGATGGCGAAGGACAAGGGTTCAAAAATATACTCGATGTGCCGAATGAAGCACTACGGTTGCGTCAAGCAGTTTTTTATGATAACGAAGCAAAAAAGATTTTGGCAACGCTCAAAAAAGCTCAAAAACAATACGGATACATCCCCGTTTCGTTGGATAAGAAATATGCCGATGGAAATCAGATGTCAGTGGTATTAGGCGATGCACTGATGTATCCTGGTTTTACGAATATGAAGCAGCCAATTATTTCCGAAACAGCGAAACTATTGAAAATTACCTACGAAAAAGCGTATCCGCTTTCGTTGAAATCTTATGGTGTTACCTTGACTTCTGCCGAAACCCCAACATGGTTTAGCAAAATAATGGTATCGGATATTGTGGCAAATCATTGGTTTGGGTCGAAAAACAACTCTACTCGTTTTGCCTATGCCCACAACGTAAACTCTCCGTACACTTATAATGATGGTTTAGAAAGCGAATCTAAATCTTGGATTGGATATTTCTACCCACGTGGTGTGGTCAATATTGGTTATTTGTTGAATGAGTCAGGTTTTAGAACAGACGAAAAAGAGGACTTTTTGAAGGGATTGAAATAAAGTTTCATTATGAGAATGTGCCGATATGCCAATTTGGCTTTTTCCCTTTTATTCTGTATATCTCTTTTTCCCCATTCGTATGGTGACAGAGGTTGGGGATTAGATTCTGCATTATTGGATGCCCGTTTCCCAGCTTTGGCAGAATGGGCGAAAGCTGGCGTGGAAGGTGGAATCCCCGATTCAATTTCTACAAAAGTGCAACTAAAGATTACTCCCAGATCTAATCTCCAAAAAGCCATAGACAGAGTTGCTAAAAAGGGAGGCGTGTTGTTGCTTTTGCCGGGTGAATATATTATCAATAAGCCAATTTGTGTTCGTTCTGGAGTTACTTTACGCGGAGTATCCAAAAAGTCAGTTATTCTAAGTGTGAAAATTCATGGTTATTTTTGGAGCACAAAAAACCAGAAACGAGTCGGAGCTATTTTATTACAAGGTATCGAAAATGCAGGTGTCGAGAACTTAACCGTAAAATATACTGCTGCTAATTTTGAGCCAAACGACAGAGATTCCGATTCAGCGGCATGGACCATAGATGTTTTTCATAAACCCGAAATGCGGGATACGACGCTTTTTGTTGAAAGTATTTGGATACATCAATCGCGCAATTGTTGGGTGCAGGATTGTAACATTCTATGTAGTGGGAGCGACCCGATTCGTATCACTTTGTCCGATCATATTACTTGTCGGCGCAATTTCATTGATCGCTGCTACAACAAAAACGATGGTGGTATGGGATATTACAACATTTCCAATTCGCGTTATGTGCTTGTTTGTAACGAAAAAATAAGAAAACTCAGACATGTCGCCATTCAGAACTTTAGCAAATACAATGTGCTAATTGACAATGAATTGGAAGTAGATATCAATTTTCACGATGGTGATGAAGGGTACAATTTGGTACAAGGTAATCGTAGTAAGATACCAATCTGGCATAGTTGGGAGCCTATTTCTGTGGGTGTTCCTAAACAACATTTGCCCCCAGGTAAAGGGAATATCTTGTTTAATAATAGTTTTAAAAATAAAGCTGGTATGAAAGTATTCTCTGATACTAGATGTTGTTATCAGATGAACTATGAATGGAATCAATCGCTTGCTTATCCATTTATTAATGACTTAAATCAGAATACATTGTACGCTGTAAAACCAGTAAACAAATAATAGTTGAAACGTTATGAAAAAAATGGTTTTTTTGAAATGGGGCCTAATTTTCTGTGTTTTGCCTCTTTCTATCCTAGCAAAAAATAGAATAGAATCTTCTTTGAAAACGATTGAAAATCAATGCGCACAGCTATCATTTGATTTACACGGAGGAGCTATTGTTGATTTTCATTTAAAATCGAATAAAATCAATCCATTTACTTGGAAAGTAACCACTGCACAGATGCCTACAAATAATAAAAGTGGTGCTGTTTTTCAGGGACATTTCTTGTGTTTGGGGCGCTGGGGTGCACCTACTGACGGTGAGATGAAAGCAGGAGTACCCCACAACGGTCAGGCTGGTCGCGATATGTGGTTATTAGATTTTTCCACAAAACTAGGGTTTGCCAAAATGTCAGCCAAAGCACCTATTGATGGTATCACTGTGGAACGCACCATACAGATGGATGTAAAAAGTGCTGCATATAAAGTAACCGAAAAGGTAAAGAATGTAACCAGTATTGGTCGTTTGTTCAATATGGTGCAACATGCCACAATTGGCGCACCTTTTCTTGACTCTACCACCACGATTGCTAGTAACGCCAAACAAGGATTTTTGCAATCAATGTGTTATCCCAATCCTTCCGCGTATGAATTTGTATTTCCTAATGCTGATGCCGACAGTACCAAAACGCCACTTGATTTATCAACATCGAACAACAAAAATAGCTACGTTTCTACTCATATCTTTGCCGATAGCATTGGCTGGATAGTAGCAGCTACGCCAAATAAAAAAATCCTGGTGGGTTACGTTTGGAAAACGAAAGATTATCCTTGGCTCAATCTTTGGCAGCAATGGGTGGACGGAAAATTGTGGGCAAAAGGGCTCGAATTTGGCACTACTGGTATTGGGAAATCGTATCAAGAGTTATTGGCAGTGGATACGCGCTTTCATGGCAGACAATCATTTTTCTTTTTGGACGCTACTGAGGTGGTCGAGAAATCTTATATCAGCTTTGAGATGGAAATCTCTGCTGATTTTAAAGGAGTTGAAAAATTAAAGTTAGAAAATGGAAAAATAGAAATTGTAGAAAAAGGAAATAGTTTTATAAACTACATCCTGAATACTGATTTGATTTTTGAGTAGTAGATTTATCTTAAATGCAATGAATCACCCCAGAGCAAGATCCCTTTCTTTTCATTTGGAATTAGCTTCGATTTTTCCATTGCATGTGCGTAAGTCCAGCGATAACCATTTATGGTTCTAGGATGTCCAAGTTCCATTACATGAGATAATATAGTGAGTTTTGGCTTAACAATCGCTACAGCTTCAGGAAGCGAATTTATAATGTCATGGTGTAGAATGAATACATCTACGTTATTAATTTCTGCAAGTTTAACTATGCTGCTATTGTCGCCTGTATGTAGAATTTTCACGCCATTTGTTTCAATTTCAAACATGAGCATATCATTATTGCTTTCTTTTTTCCAGAAATAATGATCGCCTAAGTGGGTAGTAATGTTGAAACTACCAATTGAAAAAGTTTTCACTGTATCGGTTTTGAAGTCGCTATCTATCCAATTGCTAATAATCGGCTTGTTCAGCCGCCTCATTTCGTCAATCAAATCATTTCGGTAGTGGTCGAAGTGAGAGTGCGTAATTAAAAGAGCATCAATGTGTTTTGCAAATCGTTTGGCATCGCGGCAATGAATATCGATTCCGATGTTTCCGCTGTTTGTTTGAATCACATATCCCATATTATAGATTTGCCACAGCACTACATTCTTATTTTTAGATTCTGGTTTAGCTAGATTTTTCAGAACATCATTCACCTTTTTGTCTAATATTGAAAGAATAGCTTTTGCTGGTTCATTCTTCTCAATTTTTCTGCCTTGCAGGTATTCTTTATAAACTGTATCTGTACATAAATAGGCAATAGAATCTATATATTTTATTTCCGCTATGTTCGTTTCAGGTATTCTCAATTTTGAACTTTCTTTTTTTTGTCCAAATAATGAAAATTGAAGTATAAACAGAAATAGGATAAGGCTGTTTGGATGCATTTTAGTCATGGGTCCTATTTTAGGTTCAAAATAATAGACGAAAATTAAGCAGTAAAGCCTCAATTTGTTTCCATTTCTTTAAGGTGAAACAGGAAATAATTCGTCTGAATTTATAGTTTCAGACATCTTTTTTAGTAGAACCTTACTTTGAATTTCCCATGCGAAAAGCATTATTTTGCCTATTCCTCTCACTTTTTACGTTCTGGGTGCAATCTCAAACACCTCTGAAATTAAATCTTGGCAAGTCAACCATGCCTATTGGTGCTTACTACTATCCCGAACATTGGGATGAAAGCCAATGGGAGCGAGACTTGAAACGGATGTTCGAACTTGGTTTTGAGTTTACGCACATGGCTGAATTTGCATGGGCACGTATCGAACCTGAGGAAGGGAAATATGATTTTTCGTGGTTGGATAAAAACGTAGAATTGGCTGCCAAATATGGTTTGAAAGTAATTATGTGTACGCCAACTCCTTGTCCACCAGCTTGGTTGACTCAAAAGCACCCAGAGATATTGCTCGAAGATGCGTCAGGCTACACAGTCAAACATGGAATGCGACTAAATGCAAACGGCGCAAATCCGGTTTATCAAGCATACATCAGAAAGGTCGTTATTGAGATGGCGCGTCGCTATGGTCGCAATCCAGCAGTTTGCGGTTGGCAGATTGATAATGAGCCTCATTTCGAAGGATTTTATGACTATTCTGATTTTGCACAAGTTGATTTTCGCCGCTGGCTAAAAAATAAATACACAACTATCAATCAGCTAAATGCGGCTTGGGGTGCTTCTTTTTGGAGTTTGACTTACAATAATTTTGAGCAAATTGTTTGTCCATCTGCCAAAGAATATGCCTCAAGTCCGCATGCTTTTCTCGATTTCAAACGCTATACTGCTGATGCGTTAGCCTCTGCACTCCGTTTTCAATCTACTTTGTTGCGAGACAACGTCTCACCTAAGCAGTGGATTACGACCAATTTTGCGTATTACCGCTTTTTGCCAACCGTGGATTTGTTTCGAAGTCGCAATGACCTTGATTTTGCATCGCACACGATGTATCTTTTGTCCACCTATTTAGATGCACCCAAAGGCGATTTAGGCTATCGGTTGGGCAGTGGTATGGAACTTTCGTTTTCGGGCGAAATGGCACGGTCGCAAAAAGGATTTACTGGCATTATGGAGTTACAACCCGGACAAATTAACTGGGGGCAATGGAACGCACAGCCACTTCCCGGCGCAGTTCGTATGTGGATTTGGCACAGTTTCGGACTTGGCGAAAAGTTTATTTGCACCTATCGTTTTCGTCAACCGCTTTTTGGCAGCGAGCAGTTTCATAAAGGCATAATGGAACCAGACGGCACGACAGTTTCGCCTGGTGGACAAGAATATGTACAAGCAATAAAAGAAATAAATGCGTTGAAAATCAATTCAAAATCGGGTCAAATACCAACAGAAGTTTCTGGGCGAGCCACTGCTTTTCTTTGGAAACAAGATAATTTAATGTCGATGGAAACCACCAAAGTCACAAATTCGTGGGATACGTGGCGGCATTATTACAGCTATTATCAAAAGCTGAAATCGATGGCTTGCCTCGTAACTTTTATTGCCGAAATTGATAGTTTTGATGTGCGAAAATATCCATTTATGGTAGCGCCAGCTTATGAGATGGTAGACGAAAAAGTCATCCAAAAATGGAAAAAATATGTGAGCGATGGCGGGCATTTGGTGCTTTCGGTGCGCACGGGCATGAAAGACAACAACAGCCATTTGTGGCAAACAATGCTTCAACAACCGATATGGAATCTGATTGGCGCCAAAATAGATGGCTTCGATCAACTACCACCAAGCGAAACGGGAAACATCAATTTTGGAACAGATAAATTTCAATGGAATGTGTGGGGTGATTTTATTTCGCCCGATAGAAATACAGAAACTTGGGCAACTTACGCCGATCAATATTATGCCGGAAAACCCTGTGTTATAAAACGTAATTTAGGAAAAGGTTCGGTGGTTTACGTGGGTGTTGAATCGAAAGATATAGCAATGGAGGAAGCCGTATTGCGAAAACTCTACACAACATCCGGCGCACAAATTCTTGATTTGCCCGACTATGTTTTTGTGGAATGGCGCGATGGTTATTGGGTGGCTGTTAACTATTCGTCTCAGAAATTTGAATTGAATATTGCAGATGAAAAGCAAATTGTGTTGGGCGACAAAACGCTGGTTCCGGGAGGAGTAACTGTATGGAAAAATTAATCAAAAGAATATGAATCATCAATTTAAAATAATTTTCTTATTATTCTTAATCGTGTTATTTCCTTTTGGGAAAATGTATTCAGCAAATCAAAAAATGCTCTATAAGGATGCCAAGGCTTCTATTGAAAAGCGTATTTCAGATTTATTGAAACGCATGACAATTGATGAAAAAGCAGGGCAATTGAATCAACTAAATGGAGGAGTATCGACAGGTCCTTTAGCTATTGAATCTAAATCAAAAGAGGCTATTCAGCTAATTAAGGAAGGTAAGGTAGGATCTTTTCTGAATATTGATGGTGTGGCTGATACAAAGAAATATCAGCGCATGGCTATAGATGAAACTCGCCTAGGAATTCCACTGTTGTTTGCTAAAGATGTAATTCACGGGTACAAAACGATTTTTCCTATTCCATTGGCCGAAGCTTGTAGTTGGGATTTAAAATCTATTGAACAAAATGCATCTGTGGCAGCTGCTGAGGCTTCTGCAGCTGGGATTCATTGGACATTTGCTCCGATGTGCGATATTAGCACCGATCCGCGTTGGGGGCGAGTGATGGAAGGTGCTGGAGAGGATTCTTATCTTGGTGGATTGATATCAGCAGCTCGTGTTCGTGGTTTTCAGGGCGATTTGACTGACGGAAAGCATATTATGGCTTGTGTGAAACATTTTGCAGCTTACGGAGCAGTAGAGGCAGGTAAGGAATATGCACATGTGGATGTTTCGCGTTTTGCCTTGTGGAATAAGTATTTACCTCCTTACAAAGCAGCAATCGACGCTGGTGCTGCAACCATTATGAACTCTTTTAATGTATTTGAAGGTGTACCATCGACTGCCAATATCTATTTGAATCATGCTGTTTTGAAGGATAAATTCAAGTTCAAAGGTTTCGCCATAAGTGATTGGGACACTTATTCGGAAATGATCAATCACGGATATGCCGCTGATAAAAAAGATGCCTTAGAAAAGGCCTTAAAAGGTGGTGGAATGATGGAAATGAACAGTTCGTTGACCGTAAAATATCTACCTGAATTGATTAAAGAAGAACGAATATCGATGAGAATTGTTGATGATGCAGTTCGTCGTATTTTGTATTATAAATTCAAATTGGGGCTATTCGATAATCCCTATCGATATTGCGATGAAAGTCGAGAAAAGAGTGAATCATTGTCTGCATCGAATAGAGCAATTGCGCGAAAAGCCGCTTGTGAAAGTATGGTTTTGCTGAAAAATGAAAAGGCGTTATTGCCCTTGAAAACCAATGCGAAAGTAGCTTTAATTGGCTATTATGCCAAAAATAAAGCGGATATGTTCGATTTTTGGATTGCACAGGGCGATTTTATTAAGGCAGTTTCGATGTATGAAGGTTTGGCTGCGAAGTTTCCTAATTTGAATTATAGTGATGGATACAATCCAGATGCTTCTACCTCTGATTCGCTTATTAATGCAGCTCTCGAAACTGCAAAAAATGCGGATGTATTACTCGTAAATATTGGACTTTCAGGGAAGAAAGCTGGTGAAGACCGCTCGCTTGCCAATATTAAAATCCCCCTTGGACAACAACGCTTACTAGCTGAACTTCGCAAAACAGGCAAACCCATTTTGGCTCTTGTAAGCAGTGGACGGCCATTAGTTTTAACACAAATTACCGAATTAACTGATGCCATTCTTCAATGCTGGATTCCTGGCACAGAGACTGGCAATGCCGTAGCAGATTTGGTTTCAGGAGCAGTTAATCCTTCGGGAAAAACAGTGATGAGTTTTCCCATAGATGAAGGGCAAATACCTGTTTATTACAACTATTTCATAACGGGTCGACCTACATCACCGAATGGTTCTGGTGATTGGTACTCACGCTACCGTGATATCCCGAATACACCTCTTTTCCCATTTGGTTTTGGTTTGAGTTACACCACTTTTAGCTATTCTGATTTAAAAACCGATAAAATTAAATTTCAAAAGTCTGATGTTGTAAATGTGTCAGTGTCGGTGAATAATACTGGTAAATACGATGGTGAGGAAATAGTGCAATTATACATACGCGATGTGGCTGCATCCTATATTCGCCCCGTGAAGGAGTTAAAAGCTTTTGAAAAAATTGTATTGAAAGTAGGTGAAGAAAAACGTGTTAAATTTGCACTTTCAGCTAAGGATTTTAGCTTTTTTGATATGGACGGAAATACGCTTTTGGAATCAGGAAAATTTGAAATTTTTGTTGGAAGAAGTTCAGATGATGTTTCTAAAATAGATTTGGAATTACTAAAATGAAAAACAGACTATTAACATTTCTATTTCTTCTATTGCAAATACTGATGTTTTCAGTTTTTGCCCAAAAACCATACGAAGTTGCCAGCTACCCTGATGAATCAGGATTTCAACTTCGTATCAAAAATGCATTGACTATCTTAGCAGATAAAGGTTTTGGGAAAATAAGTCTGTCATTCTCCAGATGCCCCGATACAGGATTGCCAGTTTATAAATATGCTATTGAAGGGGAGGAGATTATTTCGCCCTACACAGGCAAAAAATACAAGCAGCCAGCAACGGATTATTTTGCAGCAAAACAACGTAACGAGCAAGGTGAAATTACAGCTTTTGGTGGCGATCCATTAAAATATGATTTGCCACCAGCTACCGCCTCGATGCTGTTGGGTAGAAAGGTAAAAGAAGTAAAATATTTCTTGTCGATTCCCGGAAATTTAAGTCAGCAATATCATTTTGCTGCCAAAAACTGGGTTCGCTTTTATGCGCTTTTGGCTGATACGATGGGAGATACGTGGAAATTGAAACTTCAAAAAGCAGTTGCAAATTACAACGAAAATACCCGTGTTTCTGACGATGGAAAAAGGTGGTTGAAACTTTCTTATCCACATAATTTAGTGGGGCAAACTGGTTATTTATTAGGCGGAAATGCCATTGATGGTGGCACAGAAAACCATAAAATAATGTGGCGAACGAGCGGACTTTTGTACGCACAATTATTTCCTGATACAGCTAAGATTTCGGGTATGGTTGCACCCAAAGCAGCAACTTTAACTAAAGAAATGTTGCGCGATTTTTTGAAGAAGCTATTGGTTTCGGGTAATGGCGAATACGATTCCGAAATTTATTATCCGCATAGCATTGAAGGTTTTCTAAATCTATATGACTTTTCGCCCGATTCGGAATCTCGGCAGTTGGCAAAGTTTGCACTAGATTATTATTTTGCAACCTATGGACTTAAATCGGTGGATGGTATGATTGCCGGAGCACAAAAACGCGGTTATTTATGCAACGGAAAACCGAGTGAGATGGAAACAATGTTGTGGGTTTTTGCCGGTGTAGGTAGTTGGGATTTTAAAAATGCTGAAATTCCTATCCATATAACTACGACGAAATATCGCCCTAATAAGGTTATTCTCAATATTATTCAAAAGAAACTTTCCTTGCCCTTTGAGTCTAAAATGAGCCGACCATTTTATAATATGGACAAATCAATGGCATTTGCAGAGAGTTTTTATTGTTCGCAAAATTATGCGTTGGGAAATGTGCAAAACAGCATTGTAGATAATCCGAACCAGCAAATGATATGGTCGCTAGTGACAAAAAGTGATCAACATCCCTTGTGTTTCAGCGGTGTTCAGCCATTACGTGGTTCTACTTCGGGGCATAGTCCTTATACACAAACGCTTCATTCCAAAGGAACAATGATAGTAATGACGGCAGCCACGCAATTTAATGCGAAAATAGACACGGCATCGCCTCCAACACCGGCAGGAATTGTACGTGCTAACTATTGGCATTTAGCATTCAGCGAGCAACCCCATAACTATGAATTGTACGCTCGACAGAAATACGCCAGTAAACCGTTACACAAAGTGAATTTTCCAAATGTGAATAGTGTAATTTCTATTGAGCAATTTTGGAATGATAGTAAAAACAGTGCTTCCACTTGGTTTATTTATCCTAACGAAATAAAGCCGAAATTGATGAATGGAAAATACTTTTTCGAAACACCTAAAGCGTGGATAGCTTTAATTCCGTTAAAAGGGAGTACTGGATTTAATGTTACACCATCAAACACAATTGTCTGCGAAATGAAAAATGAAGAAGCTAAGAAGTTTTTCAATGATTATAATTTAATCAGTTTTGCGGGCGATGTCTCCGGTTATGTGGTAGAAACTACGGATAAAAGTCGCTTTTCAACCTTGGCAGATTGGGCTGATTCCTTGCAAAAATCCACGAAATTAAATTTTTCAAAACAGACTAAAACGGTGAATTATCAATCGGCATACAACGAAAGATTGGAAATGCACTACCAAGCCGATAGACTACGACCGACAGCCAAACTGAATGGTAAACTTATAGATTTTGAAAACTATACAAAGGGTGCAGTGTATCAATGTCCATTTTTATCGGTTAAAAATGGTGTTATGAAAGTCACGGATGGTATTTCGTCATTTACAGTTGATTTTACCGGCAATTTGCCAGTTTATAAATAAAATTTGAGAATGAGAAAATTTGAAAATTTGAAAAAGAAGAAAACAGTAATTACATTTTTATTCTTAGTAGTCCTTCAGCTCAATGCACAAACCATCAATACCGATATATGTATTTATGGTGGAACTTCAGCTGGAATTGTTTCTGCTGTTTCTGCTGACCGATTGGGGAAAAAGGTATTGATTATTGAACCGTCCAACTATTTAGGAGGCTTATCCACAAGCGGTTTGGGCGAAACTGACATAGGTAACAAGTTTGCAGTTACATGTATTTCGCGCGATTTTTACCGTCAACTTGGTAAGTATTATGGTGAGTTTGAAATGTGGAAATTTGAACCACATGTTGGGCTTGATATTTTCAATTCTTATTTGAAAAGCACTCAAGTCGAAACAATCAAAAACTATGAATTGACTTCAGTTTTCAAACGTAATGGTAAGATTGAAGAGGTAGAATTTACTTGTACTTCCAAAAAATCGGAAATGATAAAAGTGAAAGCAAAAATGTTTATCGATGCCTCATACGAAGGCGATTTGATGGCAAAAGCCGGAGTTTCGTATATGCTTGGACGCGAAGACAACGTACTTTACGGCGAAACAATCAATGGTGTGCAAATAAGAGAAAAACACCAATTCCCAGATGGTATTTCACCTTATATCATTCCAAACGATTCAAATAGTGGACTTTGCTATGGCATTCAAAAGGAAATGCTTTTGCCTTTTGGTACTGGCGACAAAAAGATGCAAGCTTACAATTTCCGCTATTGTTTGACTAAAAATAAGAACAATTTTATTCCAGTCACTGCTCCTGTCGATTACGACCCTACGAAATATGAATTGCTAAAACGGGTTATTGCTCAGCGAATTGGATTGGGTTGGAAACACATTCTGAAATCGTATTTATTGATAAACGAAATGCCCAACGGTAAAACTGACATCAACAATATGGGGCCATTCTCAACTGATTTTATTGGTGAAAATTGGAATTATGTAGAAGCTGATTTTGCAACGCGTCAAAAGATTGCTAAGGCTCACGAAAATTACATCAAAGGTTTACTTTTCTTTCTCGGAAACGACTCATCTGTGCCCACAGAACTTCGTAATGAAATGAAAAGTTGGGGGTATGCCAAAGATGAATTTACCGACCATGGTGGTTTTCCACATCAAATTTATGTGCGCGAAGGTCGGCGAATGATTGGCGAATACGTGATGACAGAGCATAATTGTGTGGGAAAAACAACAGTTACTGATGGCATTGGCTTGGCAGCTTACACTATGGATTCGCATAATTGTCAGCGCATTGTGGTAAATGGCATGGTGAAAAATGAAGGTGATGTGCAAGTTGGAGGTTTTCCACCGTATCCAATTTCGTATCGCTCTATCGTTCCGCAACGAAAGGAATGTACGAATCTGTTAGTGCCTGTTGCACTCTCGGCAACACACATTGCATTTGGCTCAATCCGCATGGAACCTGTGTTTATGGTTCTTGCGCAATCGGCTGCAGTGGCAGCTTGTATGGCTATTGATGCAGATGTTGATGTTCAAACAGTTAATGTGAAGCAATTGCAAAAAACCTTGCTGAGTAACCCACTTTTAAACGGAACAAAACCTGAAGTGTTGATTGATAATTCCGATAAAAAAAATGTAAAAGTTACAGGAAATTGGGTAAAAACTAAAATGAAGGAATCTTCGTACAAGATGGATTATCTGCTGGTTAATGCTGATTCAACTGCTGTTAATAGTGTCAAATTCTCACCAAGTTTAAATCAAACAGGCACTTATAGTATTTATTTTTATTGCCCCGAAAAGCCAGTTGATGCTCCACATTGGGCAGCATCGGTTACGCTCAAGGTGTTTGATGGTAAAAACACCGATAATGTGATTGTCAATCAGGAAAAGCACCGTCACCATTGGGTAAAAGTGGGAGAATATAAAATGGATACAAAAGCAAAACCATCTATTGAAGTGGTCGCTGATAAAACTGGTGTAGCCATTACAGATGCGTTTATTCTTGTTCCCACTTTAAACGAGAAACAAACTAAGTGATTTTGAGTTATTCTATGTCAAAAATTACGATGAAAAAAATCGTACTTCTATTTTTCACCATATTTTGTTCGCATTTTGGTGCACATGCTTTTGATAATAAGAGCTGGGATGCCCAATGGATTGCACATCCCCAAGCCGATTTGCTTAATTATGGCGTGTTTCATTTTCGCAAAACGATTACTTTATCGGAAAAACCAACCACATTTCCAGTTCGTATTTCTGCCGACAATAAATACAAATTATTTGTAAATGGAATTTATGTAAGTTCCGGTTCTGTGCTGGGCGATGCGAACAACTGGTTTTACGACAGCATTGACATTGCTCCTTTTTTAGTAAACGGCGAAAACACGATAGCTGCTTTGGTTTGGAATTTTGGAAATGAAAAGGGCGAAAATCAAATTTCGATGAAATCTGCATTCATTCTGCAAGCTGAAAACGGCTTACAAAATAGTGTAAATACAAATCATACGTGGAAAGTAGAAAAGAGTAAATCCTATTTTCCAAAAGCAATATTGAAAGGCGATGAAACAGGCTATTCTGTTATTGGTTGTGGCGATAGTATTGAGGGAAGTAAAAACAATTGGGAATGGAAAACTGCTGCCACCGAAAATTGGAATAATGCAAAAATATTAGAAAATGGCAATCCGAAAGAATTTGGTTCGGGTTGCATCTGGGCACTAACGCCTCGAATGATCCCGATGATGGATGAAAAAATGCAACGATTTTCGGTGGTGCGTCGTTCGTCGCTGAATGTTAGTGAAGGTTTTTTGACTGGCAAAGATAAGCTAAACATTGCCCCACATTCCACTGTTAGTATTTTGTTTGACCAAACTACAATGATCAATGCTTTTCCTACGCTCACTTTCAGCAATGGCAAAGGTGCAAAGATTACGCTGACCTACTGCGAATCGTTATTTGATAGCAAAGGTCGAAAGGGTAATCGCAACGAAATAGACAATAAAACGGCCAAAGGACTAAAGGATGTTATTGTGGCAAGTGGCGATTCAAATTGTTTGTTTCAACCGCTCGAATATCGCACCTACCGATACTTGCAATTAGACATTACAACTGCAGAAGAAGCATTGGTGTTGGATAATTTTCAAGAAACGGCCGTTGGCTATCCATTCGTCCAAAAGGCAAACTTTACAAGCAACGACAGTTCCTTGACCAAACTTTGGAATGTCGGTTGGCGCACCGCCCGCCTTTGTGCCATGGATACGTATATGGATTGTCCGTTTTATGAGCGGCTACAATATGTGGGTGATACACGCATTCAGGCACGTATATCGCTTTATGTGGCTGTCGACGATCGACTAATGCGTCAGGCAATTTATATGCTCAACAGTTCACGCATTGGTGAAGGATTGACGCTGAGTAGTTATCCTTCCAATGCCACTCAGAAAGTGATTCCGACCTTCTCGCTCTTTTGGGTAGATATGATTTACGATTACATCATGCACCGTAGCGACAAGGATTTTACCCGACAATTTTTGCCCGGAATTTATGGTGTACTTCATTGGTATGAACAACACTTAGATGTTAAAACAGGCATGTTGGGTAAAACGCCTTATTGGAGTTTTGTGGATTGGGCTAAAGAGTGGCCTTGGGACAATAAAATCAAAGAAGGTGGTGTTCCTTTTGGAGGTGACGATGGAGGTTCATCCATTACCACATTACAATATGTCTATACTTTGCAACATGCGGCGGCAATATTCAACGCACATAGAAAGCCTGACCAAGCTAAGTATTATACCCTTTTAGCAAATAAAATTTCAAAAGCTGTGTATCAAAATTGCTGGGACGAAAAACGACAATTATTGGCTGATACGCCAGATAAAACTACTTTCAGTCAACACGCCAATATCTGGGGTGTGCTAACTAATACCATACCACCCAAACTGCAAAAAGCACTGATGACAAAAGTGCTAAAAGATAAATCGCTGATTCAATGCACCATGTATTTTCGGTATTATCTTTCACAAGCATTGTATCAAGTCGGTTTAGGCAATGAATATATTGCCTCGCTCGAACCATGGAAACAAGCATTATCATTAGGTTTAACAACTTTCCCCGAAACTCCTGAACCTACACGCAGCGATTGCCATGCTTGGAGTGCCAGTCCGAATTACGATTTATTGGCAACAGTATGCGGAATACGACCCATGGAAGTTGGCTTTCGGAAAGTGCGTATTGCCCCGAATCTTGGCAGTCTGAAAAATGTAGCAGCACAAATGCCACATCCTTTAGGTGAAATAAAAGTGAAATTTAAACGACATGGTACAAGCGGAATCGAAGCTGAGATAACATTGCCGGCAGAACTTACCGGTGAATTTGTTTGGAATGGAAAAGTAAAAAAAATTGCATCGGGTTTAAATAATATTATATTGTAGCCCTATTTATTTGCGACAAATTAAAATTTATAATTATGAGAATCCATCTTTTATTATTTCTTTCAATATTTTTCACTTCTGTTTTTGGGCAAACAAGAGAATCCATCTTATTAAACAATAATTGGAACTTGGTTTACGGATTTGAAGTATCTACCACAGCAGGAAAACTCGTGCAGCTACCCCACACATGGAATTCCGACGACGCACTTACTGGAAATAAGGCCTATTATAGGGGGCAAGCCAGTTATCAGAAAAAAATGGTTTTTGATAAAAAATGGGAAGAAAAACGGCTATTTTTGAAATTTGATGGTGTCAATACCATTGCCAATCTTTTCATAAATGGAAAACATGTTGGTGAGCATCGTGGTGGATATTCGGCTTTTGTATTTGAAATTACGGATAAGGTGAAATTCGGCGAAGAAAACTCTATTCAAGTCAGGGTGAGCAATGCGCTCCAATTGGATGTGATGCCGCTGGTGGGCGATTTTGTGTTTTATGGTGGAATTTACAGGGATGTCAATCTGATTGTCACCGACAAATCCTGTATTTCACTACAAGATTATGCTTCGTCGGGGGTTTATTTAGAACAAAAAAAGGTGACAAAGGAATTGGCAGAAGTAAATGCCAAAGTTCTGGTAAATAATGGAAATAACGCTTCCGAAAACTACATTGTGAAACTAGAAGTGTTGGATGGCTCGAAAACCATTATTTCCCAACAAGCAACAATTAACCTTTCGCCCAACACTACAGCCCCAGTAACTTTACCAATAATCCTCAACAAACCTCACCTTTGGAATGGGCGAAAAGACCCATTTATGTACAAAACTGTGGTAACATTATTGCAAAACGGCAAACTGAAAGATATTATTGAACAACCCTTGGGACTAAGGTTTTACAGGGTAGATGCCAACAAAGGTTTTTTCTTAAATGGCGAGCATTTGCAGCTGCGTGGCGTTTGTCGCCATCAGGACTATGCCGAAAAAGGGAACGCACTTTTGCCGCAAGACCACGAAAATGATATTGCAATTATGAAAGAAATAGGTGCCAATGCTATTCGACTTTCGCATTATCCACAAGCACCCTATTTCTATGATTTGCTGGATAAAAATGGATTCGTTACTTGGTCTGAAATACCTTTCGTAGGACCAGGTGGATACCGCGACCAAGGTTATGTAAACCAACTTAGGTTTAGAGAAAATGGCACGCAACAACTCATAGAAATGATTCGTCAAAATTACAACCGCCCCGGAATTTGCTTTTGGGGATTGTTCAACGAATTAAAAATTGATGAAGAAAATCCTGTTGACTACATAAAAGAACTAAATGCCTTAGCAAAAGCTGAAGATCCCACAAGGTTAACCACCGCAGCCAGTTGTTTCGACGACATAGACATCAACGAGGTAACAGATTTGATAGCTTGGAACAAGTATTTTGGGTGGTATGGTGGCGAGCCAAAACAGATTGGTGTATGGAGCGACGTAACGCATGCAAAACATCCGAACTCCAAAATAGCCATCAGCGAATATGGTGCTGGCGCAAGCATTTTTCATCATCAGGATGAATTAATACCTTCTAAACCAGGTAGTTATTGGCATCCTGAAGCGTGGCAAGCCATTTACCATGAAGAAAACTGGCAAGCCATAAATGCCCGTCGCTATATTTGGGGTTCATTTATTTGGAATTTGTTCGATTTTGCAGCTGCGCACCGCACCGAAGGCGACCGCACAGGACGCAACGATAAAGGCTTAGTGACCTTCGACCGCGCTACCAAAAAAGACGCTTGGTGGTTTTACAAAGCCACATGGAACAAAGAAGAACCAGTGCTTTACATTGCGAATCGTCGTTTTGTAAGCCGCACAAATGCTCTCACATTGGTAAAAGTTTATTCTAATTTGGAACAAGTAGAATTATTTGTAAATGGTATTTCATTGGGCAAAAAAAAAGTGATAGACGCCATTGTACAATGGGATAATGTAAGGCTAGCAAAAGGAGAAAATAAAATTGCAGTAAAATCGGGTAAAGGCAAAACGGCACTTTCTGATGAATGTAGTTGGTTATTAGAATGAAATTGATTCCTTGAGATGATAACGAGCAATAATTAGTGATTTTCTTAAACGCCATCTATTTATTATGAATTTAATATCGAATAAGTCTGTTTTGACTATTCTTCTCTTAATGATTTTATCAACAAATACATTTGAAGCACCCCTTCATCCACGTCTTTTTTTCAACCAAATTGATTTAATTAATATGCGCGAAAGAGCTAATAACGCCGTCGGAAATGAAATGTTGAATTTACTCAAAACTCAATATGAAACCGAATGCATCACACTCGATACGACCACTACTGGTAATAAATCGAGACTAGCTGCTATTGCAGGATTTCTCTATTTAATGACCCAAAACGAGCAATATGCCATTCAATCGTATGAATTTACTCTTAAAACCATCACAGATAATAATGAACCTTGGGCTGCCATCTCTCTCAAGGGTTTAACTTCTTATTGGTCTGCTTACTGCATTTCTTTTGCGTATGATTGGTGTTACAATTCTCCAAATTGGTCAACAACACAAAAATCGTACGTGTCCACTAAATTGAAATCAATGGCCGATATGATTGCTACGAATGGAGGAACGGAGCAAAATACAATGGCTGCGAGCAATTGGCAGGGAATACGTGGAGCATCGGCTATTTTAGCTTATCTAAGTGGTGATGTTGCTTACAGTGAAACTAATTATTCCACCATGAAATATAAACTTAACCAATATGTGCTTCAAAATTTTGGAGATTCAGTGCACAGTAGTGGTTGGAATATCGAAGGATTAGGTTATGAGTATTATCCAGTAGGAAATTTTATCGGCCCAGCTGGAATTGCGTTGGAACGTTTTAATAAACAAGATGGATTGAGAAAATATCCCTCATTTGTGAATAGTTTTTGGACGATATATTCAACGTTGTCTACTGGTATCGATTTATTAGGCTTTGGTGGATTAAGACCTGATTTTGGCGATGATAATCCACATGTTTCAGGCGAAGGCGTTTTCGGTCAATCTTTTTATTATCTACCACCCGAAATGAAACCTGCTGCAAAATATTGGTACGACAAGGCGGTTGGTAATGGTCGACAAACGATGAAATACGATGGGTATCGACTTGGCCTAATCTGGTCGTATTTGTATTATCCTTTTGAGATTATTTCAGAAAATCCTGCAAATGCTGATAGTTGGAAAACGTTGATGCAGGATTATTCAGGTGGTAATGGGTATTATACTTATCGCAACCAGTTCAAAGATGGTTCTGATGAAATCGCACAAATGTATGTAAAACAGCGTGGCGATAAAGGTCATGCAGGTCCCGATGCTCTATCGTTCAGAATATTAGGAACAAATTCTGCTTGGGCAATTGGTGGTGGACGGTATGGGAAAATTGTTGCACCTATGAATCAAGAAGTCTACTGGCACTTGATGAATACTGTCTATCCGATTGAGCCTTTGGTGGGTAAGATTGGAAGTGTTGGTTGTATCACTTGTACCACAAATACCAACTCAGGAACAGTTGTAGGTGTACCTTATCAAAACGAAGATGGCTCAGGGCATATTATCTCCGAAATGGCTGCCAATAATGTGTGGACTATCGGACATAAGCGTTGGTTTGTGGCTGATTATGATTCGCTTAATACTGGTTGTCGTGCTTTTTATTTGATTGCCGATTCTACAGTGAATGGGAAATATTGGCAGATGGTGACAGCCGTCGAAAATACGGTAACGAATGATGCAAATTCATTCACCGTTACCTCGCCCAATGGTAGCAGCATGAAAGGAACTGTATTTATGGCTGGAGCAATTTCAATAAAAACTGGCACATCGGTTCGGGGATCAACTTATGGTTTGGCTGCCGATTCAAAATACATTACCATTCTTGGAACGACCAATAAATTTTTAGTCACACTTTCTGTTGTTGATGCTGGAAATACGCATCCCATACCAGCAATAGTAGCCGCTAGTAACATTAGCAACACAAAAATTAATTTGTCAAACAAATCTTACCTATTTAAAAAAGATAATATTCTGTATAATAATACTCTTCCTTTGTTTTGGCCTCAAGCAGTATGGTCGATTAGCCGATTTGCAGGAGTTGCACCATTGCAGGTCACTTTCGATGCTGCCAAATCTTATTCGCCTTCGAATAAGACAATCAATTTGGAGATTAATTCTGGTAACACTGCGTTAAGTTTAAATAAAACTTTAGCACACACTTATACCGAACCAGGAACCTACCTTGCATCTGTCAAAATAACCGATTCGGATAACAAAGTGGCAACACGTTTTGCTTATATCTTAGTTGGTGGTAGTGGTTCAACACAAACAGTAAATGAACTCCAATCACAGTTGTTTCGGTGGAGTTTTATCGATGGAATTTTGCAATTAACGTTTGATGGAAATTCAGGACAAGGAACAATCACTTGCTACGATGTAAGAGGTCAAGTTCTTGTTTCGAAGGAAATTGATGACATTCACCAGATCATCGATTTAAGGCCTTATCCAAGAGGTTTAAAAATCATAAAAGTGGTTTATAAGAATAGTATTAGAACATTTAAAATAATAAATTAAACATTCTATCCGTGCAGATGCTGTGCTGTTAAAGTAATTATTACAGTGTGAATTATGAAGAAACTTATTTTTGCTATTTTTATTCTAGTTGCCAATTTATCGATTGCGCAAGATTTAACAAAGTACGTCAACCCATTCATTGGCACAGGTGGAAACGGACATACTTTCCCAAATGCTTGTATACCTTTCGGTATGGTGCAAATGGGTCCTGTTACCAATAATTCTGGCTGGGACTACGTATCAGGTTATCATTATAGGGATAGTACTATAATGGGATTTTCGCATACTCGCCTTAGTGGAACAGGTATAGGTGACTTGAGTGACTGGTTGTTCATGCCACGCATTGGAGAGTTTACCATCAACTGGGGAAGCAATGAGAAACTATTTCCAAGTTGGAGGTCCCGCTTTTCCCATGCCGACGAGGTCTCAAGTCCAGGTTATTATTCAGTCCTGCTAAATGATACCAAAATAAATGCCGAATTCACTGCTACTGAACATTGTGCTGTTCATCGATATACTTTTCCAGCCAGCGACAGTGCTCATATTATTATCGCTCCTAGTGTTTCAATGACTACCGCTGTGGGATGTATGGCTTCTATTCCTTGGTCATCGATGAAATGGGAAAACGATTCTACCATTTCTGGATTTCGCATTTCATTTGGATGGGTGCCGTTTCGCCGTGTGTACATAGTGGCTCGTTTTTCTAAGCCATTCTATACGTATCAACTTACGTCTAAGAACAAACCTAGTTGGAAAGAACGCCAAAGGGAATCAACTTTCCTTATTGGGTCAGTATATTTCAAAACTAAAGAGAATGAACAAATAACCGTGAATGTTGGTATATCGGCAGTTTCATTGGATAATGCAAGGGCTAATCTACAAGCAGAATTAACTGGTAAAAGTTTCGACGAAGTGAGAAATTTGGCAGTTGCCTCATGGAACCAAGAATTGAACAAAATTCAAATTCAGGCTGATGACAAAACCAAACAGATATTCTATACCGCCATGTATCATGCCTTTATTCAGCCGAATAACATTGCAGATGTAGATGGACGATACCGTGGTGCCGATTTTGAAATCACTACTTCCAAAACAGGGAAATACTATTCCACCCTTTCACTGTGGGATACATTCCGCGCTGTGCATCCACTCTATTCTATCGTTCAACCTAAGGTAAACGCTGATATTATTCAAAGTATGATAACTCATCAGCAGGTGGCAGGTATTTTACCTATATGGACGCTATGGGGTGCAGAGAATTATTGTATGATAGGCAATCCTGCCATTCCAGTAATAACCAATGCAATAATGACAGACGCCAAAGGTTTCGATTATGAAGAAGCCTTCACCGCATTGAAAGCTACTTCAACCACAATTCACAAAGGTTCGGATTGGGATATTTATAACAAGTATGGTTATCTGCCAAAAGGACTTGTGGGTGAGTCGGTTTCCAAAACTCTTGAAATATCGTTCGACGATTGGTGCGTAGCGCAAGTGGCAAAGAAACTTGACAAAACTGCCGACTACGAATTTTTCCTAAAACGCTCTTTGGCTTATAAACAACTGTACAACTCACAATCAGGATTCTTCCAACCAAAAGACACAGCGGGTAATTGGGTTACACCTTTTAACCCCATTGATGCCCGATATTCCAATTCGTTTACAGAAGCCAATGCGTGGCAATACCGATGGTCTGTACAAGGTGACATTCCTTCGTTGGTAACTCTCACTGGCGGAAAAGTTATGTTTGGTGCTAAGTTAGATTCACTTTT
>JBAXGL010000002.1:0-42233 GCA_037139375.1 Bacteroidales bacterium
CTTGCAAAGTAAGCGAATTTTTTCGATTAATGCTTTTTCACGACGCTACTTTCTCAGGTTTTATGACAGAAAATTGTTGATAGTTCGCTGTTTTTAAGTTTTTTAATAACCCCAAAAGCTAAATTCTGAGTTACTATGAATAAATTTCAGAAATTATTTTCTGAAAAATTCAATCCACCTGTTTATAACTTTCCATTTCTGACTATCTCTTTCACAAACTAAAGTCGTATTTTTGTAAAAAAATAATCGATTAGTTTATGCAACCATTTGTTCATTTACACGTTCACTCCCACTACTCTATTCTGGACGGACAAGCTCCTGTGCAAGCGCTTGTTGACAAAGCAATTGCCGATGGAATGAAGGCAATCTCGCTCACCGATCATGGAAATATGTTTGGTGCAAAGGAATTTTTCAATTATATCAATAAAAAAAATGCAAAATACAATCATGAAATTTCTGATCTAAGAAAGCATATTTCTTCGATTAAAGAAAAAGACAACAGTTCTATCGATGATCCTCAAATAATAGATTTTAATCACAAAATAGAAGAACTTTCGAAGAAATTATTTAAACCCATTTTGGGATGCGAAGCCTACGTTGCCCGCAATGGAAGACACATCAAATCAGGTAAGGAGAATCTAAGTGGAAATCACTTGGTTATACTCGCTAAAAACAAAATCGGATATCACAACTTAATCAAATTAGTTTCTCACGGTTGGACAGAAGGATTCTATGGCCGTCCACGAATAGACAAAGAACTTCTCGAAAAGTACAAAGAGGGCTTGATCGTTAGTACCGCTTGTTTAGGTGGAGAAATTCCACGATTAATTGCGAATAATCGATTGGAAGATGCCGAAAAAACAATCCTATGGTTCAAAAGTCTTTTTGGCGAGGATTATTATCTAGAGATGCAACGTCATAAAACCGACAACCCTACAGGTGATCAGGAAACATTCAAAAAACAACAATTTGTAAACAAAGAATTGATAGAGCTTTCAAAAAAAACTGGGGTCAAACTGATTGCAACCAATGACGTTCACTTTGCAAATGAAGAAGACGCCGATGCTCATGAACATTTGATATGTCTTTCGACAGGCAAGGATTTAGATGATCCAAATCGAATGCGTTACACCAAACAAGAGTGGCTGAAAACACAAGCAGAAATGTCAGTGATATTCTCAGACATGCCCGAAGTATTGGCTAACACAGTCGAAATTGCAGACAAAGTAGAGTTTTACAGTATAGATAGCAAGGCAATTATGCCTGAATTTCCTTTACCAGATGGGTTCACTAATGATGGTGAATACCTAAAATACTTAACTTATGAAGGTGCAAAAATTCGTTATCCCGAAATTACAGATGAAATAAAAGAACGCATCGACTTCGAGTTGGAAACTGTTCTCAATATGGGTTTCCCCGGCTATTTTCTAATTGTGCAAGACTTCATTGCCGCAGCTCGAAGGATGCACGTGGCTGTAGGTCCTGGTCGAGGATCGGCTGCGGGATCGGCTGTAGCTTATTGCTTAGGAATTACAGACATAGACCCCATCAAATACGACTTGCTTTTCGAACGATTCCTCAATCCCGACCGCATATCAATGCCTGATATCGACATTGACTTCGATGACGATGGGCGTGG
This sequence comes from Bacteroidales bacterium, assembly GCA_037139375.1. Lineage (GTDB taxonomy): Bacteria > Bacteroidota > Bacteroidia > Bacteroidales > UBA7332 > CAXXIC01. Next base: position 1,640 of record JBAXGL010000002.1, read on the forward strand.
AGAAGTGCTGCGCTGGGTGACAGAAAAGTATGGTAAAGAGAAGGTTGCTCACATTGTCACTTTTGGCACAATGGCAACTAAATCATCCATAAAAGATGTGGCACGTGTACAAAAACTCTCTTTGTCAGAATCAGAAAGACTAACCAAGTTGGTTCCTGACAAAATACCCAACAAAAAAGTTACACTGAAAAATGCGATTGAATTTGTTCCCGAATTGAAAATGGCAGCTTCATCACCAGATCCTGTGATGAGGGATACCCTCAAATATGCTCAAATGTTAGAAGGAACTGTTCGTAATATTGGTGTACACGCATGTGGCATCATTATCGGGCGAGATGATTTAACGAACTATGTGCCTATCAGCATTGCTAAAGACAAAGAGACAGATCAAGAGATGCTCGTCACTCAATACGAAGGTTCACTCATCGAAGACGTCGGTATGCTTAAAATGGACTTTCTTGGGCTTAAAACACTTTCAATCATAAAAGATGCCCTTGAAAACATTAAGATTACGAATAATATTGACATAGATATTTCTAATATTTCTCTCGAAGATCAAAAAACTTTCGAGTTGTACAGTTCTGGAAAAACAACTGGAACATTTCAGTTTGAGTCTGCTGGAATGCAAAAATATTTGCGAGAACTTCAACCCACTAAGTTTGAAGATCTAATCGCTATGAATGCCCTATACCGACCAGGCCCAATGGATTATATCCCATCTTTTGTAGCACGGAAACATGGGAAAGAGGTAATCGAATACGACATTCCGATTATGGAACGTTATTTGAAGGACACCTACGGTATCACTGTATATCAAGAACAGGTGATGCTACTGTCACGACTTCTTGCCGACTTTTCTCGTGGACAATCTGATGAGCTACGCAAAGCGATGGGTAAAAAACTCATTGACAAAATGAATGCTCTCAAAGAGAAATTTCTTGAAGGAGCAAACAGGAATGGGCACGATACTAAAGTTTGTGAGAAGATTTGGGCTGATTGGGAAAAATTTGCATCCTACGCTTTCAACAAGTCACATGCAACGTGTTACTCGTGGGTTGCTTATCAAACAGCTTACCTCAAAGCCAATTATCCATCTGAATACATGGCAGCAGTGTTGAGCCGAAACATCTCAAACATCACCGACATCACCAAATTTATGGATGAATGTAAAGCGATGGGGTTGCAAGTTCTCGGACCGGACGTTAACGAAAGCTTCCACAAATTTGCGGTGAATAAAAAAGGCGATATTCGTTTCGGATTAGGAGCTATAAAAGGAGTCGGCGAAAATGCTGTACAAGCCATTATTGACGAACGAAAAAATGGTGCATTCGAAAGCATCTTCGATTTTGTGGAGCGCATAAACCTAACCGCTTGCAACAAAAAAAACATGGAATCTTTAGCTCTTGCAGGCGCTTTCGACAATTTCACGCAAATAAAACGGGAACAATTCTTCGAGGTGAGTGGCAAAGATGACACTTTCTTGGAATCACTTCTTCGATACGGCAATAAAGCTCAATTAGACAAAGCTGCGCAAACCAATTCATTATTTGGAGGATCAAATATTATTGATATTTCAAAACCAGACATACCATCAGCAGAGGCTTGGTCTGACCTCGAGCGACTTAACAAAGAGCGAGAGTTGGTCGGAATTTACCTTTCGGCACACCCATTAGATGAATATTCAATTATTTTGAACCACGTCTGCAATACCCGAATGGCTGAGCTTTCGAACAAAGCTGATCTAGTCAATCGTGAAATAACGATGGGCGGAATCATTACTAATGTAAGAATAGCAAACACCAAAGCCGGGAAGCCATTCGGAGTTATGAAAATTGAAGACTACTCAGGCGCAGGAGAAATTGCACTTTTTGGAAATGATTTTATTACATACAGAAACTATTTTACGCCAAATTTGTTTCTTTATATTAAAGGTCGCTATGTGCCTCGCAAATACAACGAAAACGAGCTGGATTTCAAAGTCAATTCGATTGAATTACTCAATGATGTGAAACACAAACTCATTGAAAAAATAACGATCAAAGTGCCAATAGATGAAGTCAGTCCTGAATTGATAACAGATCTGACAGCATTGGTCAAAGATGTAAAAGGGAATACCTCGTTCAACATTACTGTTGTTGATGCACTTAATCACTACGATGTACCACTTTATTCATCCAATACAAAAACGGAAGTAACCAAAAATTTGATTTCATATATTGAGAATATCGACAATATTGAATTCAAAATTAACTAAATGTTTTTCTATTCAAAACGAAAACAGTACCTTTGAAATCAAAATTAACGAATAATACCTACAATAATTAATTTCAAGAATTATGGCTTTAACAATCACAGACGCAAGCTTTCAAGAACTGTTGCAAAGCGGCAAACCGGTAGTAGTAGATTTTTGGGCAGAATGGTGTGGACCTTGCCGCATGGTAGGACCAATCATCGAAGAACTCTCAAAAGAATATGATGGAAAAGTAACAATCGGTAAAATCGATGTAGACGAAAATACCGAAGTTGCAGCACAATTTGGAATCAGAAATATTCCAACAATTCTATTCTTCAAAGATGGTCAGGTAGTTGATAAACAAGTAGGTGCAGCTCCTAAGAGTGCATTTGTGGCAAAAATAGACAGTTTGCTTTAAGTTATATTACAAGAGATCATATAAAAAGCAGAAAGAGAGGTCATTACGATCTCTCTTTCTGTTTTTTATAGTTTTACCGAACAAGAAAAGAATCACTCTCCTTCCAACCATTTCAAAAACTGAGGAATACGGATACGGCTCACAAGAATATCTTCGTTAGTAGGTGGTGCCAAAATCACTTTAAGGCGACTATTGAAATAGCGCGACACCGATTTGATAGACTGAATATGTGTAATGCATCCTCTGGAAAGCCGGAAATAGTCTTTGGGGTTCAGTTGTTCTTCTAGGGCGTCGAGGGTGAGGTCAGAAATATAACGCTTGCCTTCGTGCGTAACCAAAAAAGTCGCTTTTTCTTCAGAATAAAAATAGGCAATTTCAGAAGTATTAACGATCAAGATACGGTCACCGAGCTTGATAGTAAACCGTTTTTTATACTCTTTGGCGCTATTTTTTGATAAGAAATCTTCAATCATCTTGTAGTCGGGCAGGTGTTGCTCACTCATTTTTTTTGATTTCTCTACTGCATCTATAAATTCTGTACGATCTATAGGTTTCAACAAGTAGTCGATGCTGTTTACTTTAAACGCTTTGATGGCATAATCGTTGTAGGCAGTGGTAATAATGACTGGAGCATCAATAAGCACCTCTTTGAAAATCTCAAAACATTGACCATCAGAGAGCTCCACATCCATAAAAATGAGGTCGGCACGATTCGATTCGAGCCATTGCACTGCACCTCGCACCGAATCAATTTTAGCAATCACCTCAAAGGTCGGATATAGCGATAAAATCATCCTCTCTAACTGGATTTGAGCAGGAATTTCGTCTTCAATAATCAGTATTTGCATAGTTAATATATCTTTGTTCTTATATCAATCGGAATAAGGATGTCCGTTTATTGTCTAAATAGAATCAGGCAATTTCAATCAATGGTAATTTAACTTTATAAGTTTCCTTTGTTTGTTCCACCTCTATACTTCTATTGAACAATGTTCGATACTGCACTTCAATGCTTTTTAGTCCCAGACCGGTCGATTCATCTGCTTTTATTCTGAGTTGCCGGTTATTCTCCACACAAATAAGATTATTCTGAATATAGATTTTTACTGTTAGAGGATTTTCGCCACTTATAATGTTGTGTTTTGTAGCATTTTCAATCAGTAATTGAAGGCTACATGGAATAATCTGAGTTTTCAAAAACTTCGGAGCAATATCAATCACGATATATAATCCTTTCTCAAAACGCTCTTTTAACAACTCAGAATACATATTAGCAAACTCAATCTCTTCTTCGAGATTGACCGTAGGATCGCTCTCTTTGCTCAACAAATATCGATATACTCCTGCTAATTTTTTAATAAAGTCGCTCGCTCTATTGGCATCGGTGTGTACCAAATAATCTAAAACGTTGAGGCTGTTGAATAAGAAGTGTGGATTGAGCTGTCTTTTCAGCTGATCGTACTGAAATCGTGCTTTATTTTTTTTCAGAATCTCCGCATCGAGGGCTTTGCGGTGCGACTTTCGATAATAAAGAATGATATCCGTAGTACCCATAATAACAGCATTTACCATTAACGAGACAGCAAAAATAGCCTCCAACTCGTTGCTAATAAACAGTTCTCGAAATGAGTGTTCAGGTAACTTTGGCACACAAAGAACCATAGTGACAACAAGTGAAATAGAGACGAGAGCAAGAAAGGTAACAATGGAGCGGCGCAATGGGTTTTCACCCCAAGAATATAGCTTGTTGATGTAGCGCATCGTAAAGAAGCTCGAAACCACCATCAGGAGCGAAACAGGGTATTCTTTGAAAATGTTTTGTAAGAGTTCTGAAAAACTATATTGGTAGTCAGCTTTGAGATAATTCCAAATTTCAACATAGAAAATTCGAAACAACAGGACAACTCCTGCCAAGAAAAGAATCTCTTTCCATTTACTTTGAGAAGATTTATTCATTTTCGCAGTGTTGAGTTACTTATAAAAGAATTTTAGTTTTGCTTGGCACTTTTGGCTACAATTACAAAAGTAAGCCATCCCAAAACCTCAGTGACAAGAATCGTGGTCAATATTTGAGCAAGTGCTTTAGATTCGCTCAACAAATTACTCAGCAAGTCAGCACCAGCAGTGCCTAAGAAAAATCCTGCAAAACAACTGATTAGAGCAAGCGCGGCAGTCACATCCAAAGGATAATCATTGAGACGGGTGAGCACTACAACCATAGCAATGGTTAGAATAGTCAAAATTGTACCTGGATCGTTACCGTGCGAAATTATAATTGCTGCAGTGATGGCATGTGCCACTGCAAAACTGTGAATAGTAATGTGTGCCTTGCCAATGGATGTAAGCGATTTCTTCATGGGTTAAGGTCAATAAATCTGGGAAAAAATATGTGTTTCAGGGGATAAAGATAGTGAAATTTATAAAAAAAGCGATATTTTAATGAACCTGTTTGAATAAGTGAGGTTTACATGACTGATTTTGATCTGATTTCTAAATATAGGGGGCAAATAACGAAAAAGAGTTCGACACCGAAGTATCGAACTCTTTTTAAAATATCAGTGTCGAGTATTACTACTCTCTTGGACGAGCTTCTTTGACAACCATTGTGCGGCCTGCATATTCAGCTCCGTTTAGTTGTTCGATAGCAGCTTTTCCTTCTCCGTCGTTTGCCATTTCAGCAAATGCGAATCCTTTAGAACGACCTGTCTCACGGTCTTTGATCACTTTAACGTTTTCTACAGCTCCGTACTCAGCCAATACTTGTTTCAAGTCTTCTTCCTGAACACGATAGTTCAAGTTTCCAATGTAAATGTTCATAACAGTAAAATAATTAAAAAATAAGAAATTGATTGTAAGAGAGATAGTTATGAAACAAGACTTGCATATCAGAGACTTAATCTGGCGGAAGCGTTGAAAATGAACATTGAACTGAAAAATCTGTCCATTCTATCAATCGAGCGCAAAGAAAAGCATATTTTTTCGAATTACAACATTAAACTCGACAAAAACACCCCGTCGCACAATTATTTTTGCAGAAAATAGGCGAAGTAGTTTGATTATAAAAAGAATAGCACTAATTTTGCACCCCAATTTATGCATTATCTCATCTAAACTAAAATACGTCAGAATGAACGTTACACTCAACAACCTCGACAGTGCAAATGCTGTTGTATCAGTAAAAGTACAAAAAGTAGACTTTCAGGAAAAAGTAGAAAAATCGTTGCGCAATTTCCGTCAAAAAGCAAACATACCGGGTTTTCGCAAGGGTATGGCACCGATGGGAATGATCAAAAAGATGTACGAAAAATCTGTACTAGCTGAAGAAATAAACAAGTCTGTGGGTGAAGCATTGTATGGCTATATTCGCGAAAACAAAGTAAATATTCTAGGCGAACCATTGCCAAACGAAACAGATCAAAAAACAATCGATTTCGACAACGATAGTGAATTTGAATTCCTATTCGACTTGGGTTTGGCTCCACAAATTGAAATCAAGCTGACAAAAAAAGACACGGTAACGTACTATAATGTAGAGGTGACCGAAGAGATGGTACAAAAACAATCGAGCGCTTTCACCGATCGTGCTGGCAAACATGTGCCAGTAGATATTGTTGAAGGAAAAGATATGGTTAAAGGTACTGCTGTGGAGCTGGATGAAGCTGGTGCAGTTAAAGAAGGCGGCATTAGGGCTGAAGACACTGTAACTATCCCAAGCTACTTTAAAAGCGATGCTGAAAAAGCTAAATTTATGGGAGCTGCCAAAGGGACAACTGTCGTTTACAATGTGAACGAAGCGTGTGGCGGCAACGAATACGAAATATCTCACGTCTTAAAAATTGACAAAGCTGGTGCCAAAGAAATTACATCTAATTTCGCTTTTGCTATTAACGAAATCACTCGCCACGTTCCTGCAGAGGTAAACCAAGAGCTCTTTGACATTGCATTTGGTCCAGGTAATGTAAATTCTGAATCAGAATATTTTGCAAAAATACGTGAATCAATCGAATCACAATTGAAGCCAGAGTGCGACTACCGATTTTGGTTAGACGCTCGTCCAATTTTAGAGAAAAAAGCGGGCAAAGTAGAGTATCCCGAAGCATTCTTGAAACGTTGGTTGCTTGTATCGGGTGAAAACAGAACACCTCAGTCAGTAGAAGATGAGTTTCCAGCTATGAAAACCGAATTGACCTGGCACTTAGTGAAAGAGAAATTGGCAAAAGATTTTGACGTGAAAGTAGAAGAGGTTGACCTCATCGAAGTAGCAAAAGCTGCTACTAAGGCACAGTTTGCACAATATGGCATGCTCGATGTGCCAGCCGATATGCTCGAAAACTACTCTAAAGATATGCTGAAAGACGAAAAAACACGTCGCAACCTCATCGAACGTGCCGTAGAAGATAAAATACGCGATGCGGTAAAAGAAAAAGTTGCTTTGAAAGAAGTTGCTATTTCGCAAGAAGATTTCTATAAGCTTTTCGACGCACAAGCATAAATTAGTCTTAGCCTATATAAAGTGGAAGCCCCTACAAATTTGGTTGTTGGGGCTTTTTTTGTTTATAAGCCATAAATAGCAAGTAAAAATATATTGTTGAACTCTATATCTGTGTTGAGTCTAAGGAATAATTTTAATATTCAACTAAAGAAAAGATAAGTAATAAAAATAGCAGCCACAATACCTGCAAGGTCAGTAAGCAAACCACATCCAACAGCATAGCGGGTATTCTTCACTCCAACACTACCGAAATAGACTGCCAGAATATAAAACGTGGTATCAGCAGAACCCTGAATGACAGACACCATGCGACCAATAATACTATCGACTCCGAAAGTTTTTATTGCATCCACCATCATACCACGCGAACCGCTCCCACTTAGCGGTTTCATCATGGCTGTAGGTAGCGCATCCACAAACTGAGAATTGACACCTATGGCATCAAAGCTTATTTTCATTCCAGAAATAAGCATATCCATAGCACCCGAAGCGCGAAACATACCCACTGCGACCAATATGGCAACCAAATAAGGTATAATCATCACAGCGGTCTGAAAGCCTTCTTTTGCACCTTCGATAAACGAATTATACACATTGATTTTCTTTCGCATTCCAGCAATAAGGAAACCGATGATGATACTAAGCAAAGCAAAACTTGCTCCAAAATTGGAATAAAGAGCAATCTTCTCTTGTGGTAAGTGCGAGAAAAACCAAATAATCGACCCCACAACCAACGACAGTCCACCTAAATAAGCAAGAATGACGCGGTTAAGCAGGTTGATGCGCTGCATAATGGCAACTGAGAGAATACCGATTATCGTAGAAAAGAATGTCGCCAGCAGAATCGGGAGAAACACATCAGACGCATTTGCAGCACCCATTTGTGCCCGCAGTACCATGATACTCACTGGCACAAGTGTCAAACCGGATGTGTTGAGCACCAAAAACATAATCATCGGATTCGAAGCCGTCTCCTTATCGTTGTTCAACTCCTGCATCTCTTTCATGGCCTTAAGTCCGAGCGGTGTGGCAGCATTGCCAAGACCCAATAGGTTGGCAGACACATTCATAAAAATAGAGCCCATGGCAGGGTGATTTCGAGGAATTTGGGGAAACAACCTCGTAAACAATGGACTAATCAACCTTGCAAAAAAGTTGATTACGCCACCGTGCTCTCCAACCTTCATCATTCCCATCCAAAGCGTAAGTGCACCCGTCAACCCCAACGACACCTCGAAAGCTGTTTTGGAAGTATCAAACGTCGAAATCATGACATTGTAGAGTGCATTCAAATCGCCAAGAAAGATAGCTTTGATGAGTGCGACCACAAATGCAATTAGAATAAACGCAATGAAAATATAGTTTAAGACCATAAAATTTACTTTTCTGAAGGATAGATGTCAATAACTCAAAACAATTGACAAAGATAAAAACTTTCGTGAAAGAATCGGAAATTATACTCCCAGAGACAAAAAAAGCCACACGATTTGTGCAGCTTTATCTGTTTTTATTAGTGCTAGATATTTAGAAAAACAACTGTATCTGACCGAGTACCGCGTTTTCAATTTTAGCAAAATTGTTGTCTTTTCGCACATAATGCAACTGCAAGCGACTACGTTTACTAAAGTTCCAGTTCACACCAAGTTGATAATTCGTGAACTTACGGTTGTTGAGTTGCAGGTCTTTGTTGAAAGTATCAACCTCTCCCAACAAGTCGATATTATAGGGCAAGTGGCCAATCAACATCAAATACGCACCCTCTTTGTCGATAGATCCATCTTTCCCATGAATATACTCAGCTCTCGACAGCAAATAGCGCGTATCCCACTCTGCACCAACACTCCAACGATTGCGAAGGTGGTTTTTAGCAGTCACATCGGCCAGCTCTTTGCTTTTATACAACGTTTGACCACAATAGATTGAGGTGTTGATTTTCAGATTTGCTTTAGGATAGAAAGTCAACCAACCAACCACATCTTTTTGATTATTATTATCGAGGTTGTTGATTCCATTTCCATTGAACACACCCACCTGATAATCAACCAAATATCGTTTTTGATAAGACAATACACTACCTGCAAATTGCAATCCTACATCGCGACCACCTCCCGATTGCGCTCCAAGCACATCAGTTGTGCCACCTACTAGATTATTGACGGTTTGCGAACCAGTAATATTTTCTACTGCGGAACGAGACATTAAGTTTTCGAGAGAAAATGGAACTTTCATTTGCCCAACTTTCACTTTGAAGTAAGTAGTTGGAGTCCATTCTCCATAATATTCGTAAAGAGTTGGGGTCGGTCCTAAATTTGACTGAATCATGAAACCAACCGTTTTGGATATTTTCCCATCCAACACCAGAAAAACGCACTTTACACCGTATGTATTATTCAAAGATGTAGTGTCGGAATATTGATAACTAATATGACCATAACCAGATAATTTGACTTTTGGAGATTGAAAGAAAGTCTTAGCAGGAACAGTAATTTTTTCGATATTAATCAACGAATCAGCCTCTTTCGCAGAAATTAACTGCTTCGACTGTAACAGACGCAACAAATTTTCGGAAGATTGTTGAGCAAATGAACCCATTAAACTTGAAACTAGAAAAACGACAACAAAAATATTCTTTTTCATCATAAAATAACTAATGAGCAAAAGCAGAAGAATCTGATTCGCATGATTGAACCTAATTTACTTTTCCTAAAAAACCGTGCAAAGGTAATTTAAAATCAATTATTAAAGAAATATTTCTTTAATAAAACCGCTAATTTATAATCATAATTGATTATATTCGCAAAAAAAATAGAGAAATGACGGCACTTGAAATTATGCAAAAATTGAAATCGATAGCCAACCCTGAGAAAGCGTTGCAATTGCAACAATTCTTCAAAACCGGCGAAGGGGAGTATGGCGAAGGTGACCTATTTATGGGTATTACGGTGCCCGAACAACGAAAAATTGCAACTGCATTTCTATACACTTCACTTGTAGAACTAGAAAAGCTGTTGGCTGACAAATATCATGAATGCAGATTAACAGCACTACTGATTCTTGTCGCTAAGTACCAAAAAACAAATGACCAGCAACTGAAGAAAGAAATTTATGAACTATATCTGCGAAACACAAAGAACATAAATAATTGGGATTTGGTGGATAGCTCTGCGCATCATATAGTTGGCGATTACCTTACAGATAAAGACAGAACAATACTCTATCGTTTGGCAGAAAGTGAATTGTTATGGGATCAGCGGATTGCAGTTATTTCAACGTTTAAATTTATCAGAAATGAAGATTTTGGAGACACATTGCTTTTATCAGAAAAGCTGCTAACTCACAAACATGATCTCATGCACAAAGCCATCGGTTGGATGCTTCGCGAAGTAGGCAATCGAAATAAATCGGTGTTGGTAGATTTCTTAATGGAGTATTCAACCGAAATGCCTCGCATAATGTTGCGCTACGCGATTGAGAAATTCGAAGAAGAGGAACGACAGTATTTTTTGAAACGAAAATAATCAATAGCAAGTGGGGCATTTATCGATGCGATAAATCAGCATTAATTCATGCGAGCCAATTGAACTATTGCACCTATGGCGCAAGTTTAACGAAGTGTAACTCGTGTCTATAATTTATGAGTTTGCAACTTGATATTGCAATTAAATGCTGAAAAACATAAACCACAAACTTACGATATGTGGGGCGTTTATTCAGTTTAGGAATTAAAAAAAGAAACCGGCTAAATTTTATTTGCCGGTTTCTGAGAGATTTACACCGCACTAAAATGATTATTTTTTCTTGATTCCCCAATTAATTGGGTAAGTCCAAGCTAATGATAAGGAGCTGTTTTTAATAGTAGCTCCGTTGTCAGTATTGACGGCAAGATTAGCTAACCCAAGGCTATATTGAATGCCCAGTCTTCCAAAATTTTCTATTTCAATACCTCCGCCAATATTTAAACCAAAATCACTGGATTTTAACATGTCTTTGTTCTTGTCATTTCCCATAGGGATTGATTGTGTTTTCGAATCGCTATTTATGCCTAAAACATTTTTATCTGCGGAAAGTGTCCCACCACCTAATAATGTGAAATACGGACCTGCATTTCCGTAGAAAGAGTTATTACCCAATTTGTGCTTGTAGATAAACGAGGGTTGCAGTTCAATATATCCTAAATTTGCACTGAAATTAACTCCGTTTGCTTCATATTTGTATCCCTTTGAAGTTGAAGCCAATGCAAGTTGAACTGCATAATTCTCTTTAAGACCATATTCAAGATAAAGTCCTGCTTCGAGGCCAAATTTTGACTTATAATCCTTACTGTAAGTCGTGTTATTATCTTTTTGAAGCTGTGATGAAAGGTTAAATCCCAATTTGCCACCCCAAGACAGCTGACCAAATGAATTCGTAAAAGAAAACATGGCTAGCAATAGAAAAAAAATCAACTTTTTCATAATGTATTCATTTTTTTGTTTTTTGCCTACTCTCTAACTTTTCGGCATCCGCTCCCTACTCTGTTATGGATTTTCGGAATTACCCCATTTTTAAATGCATTCTTATATGGTAAATTGTATCTTTAGAACAAAAGAATTCGAAAACATCTAATTTAACTACCTTGAGCTAACAACCATTGTGTACCAGTTACTTCGTTGTTTGCTGATACGGAAGATTTTAAATCAGTAGCCGTTGTGCTTGTATATGTTTCTACTATTTCATTCCATCCTTTTTTAAGGCTAAGATTGATTGTCTTTGTATAGGTTTCTCCCGTACTCCTTTTGTCTGACTCAGTTCCTATTATTTGGACAGCTTTATTGGAGTAACAAAAGTAAGCAACTGAATATCCTTCTTTCGGACTAGGTTCTAAAGTTTGAGCCAGAGTAACATTAGTGCGATAAAATGATGCACCTTGGATGTTGTTTTTCCAGGCCTCGATATTTACGTTATTGGTCAATAATACTGTTGCATCGCTTATAGTAAAAGCTCCACTACCATAAGAGTTGCTAAAATTAGAATATACACTTGTTACAGTTCCCAGATAGTTGTCAGGTAAAGCCGGTAAAAGTGTAGAAAATCCTCCATTCTTAAATGCAACTTTCCAAAAGTATATTGTTTTGTGTGTTGTAGGATGATAAATGCTAAAAAATACAGAGTCAATAGTTGAATTCAGTGCATCTCCGTTAGATACTAATCCGTTGAGAGTCCCGTCGTTACTCAGTGGATTGATTACTGATGATGCGGGTTCATCTTTTTTACTGCAACTTACAAGAACAAGCGATAGCATCGCCACGCCAAAAATCAAATTTTTCGTTTTCATAATTAATTGTTTTTTAATAGTTTTTGCTTACTCGTATAGCTTTTCGGCTTCCGCTTTTTGATTGACTTTTCAACTATTTTAATAATCACTAACTTAACGACATTGATATTACAAATCAAAACTTGATAATCCATTATAACTAATACCTTCTGTTAACTGAAGTTGGTCAGTACCATCTGAATTGATAATGTAAAGTATGTCATTCGAACCTCCTCTGTAGAGATAAGCGATTCTTTTACTGTCACTTAACCATTTGGGTGTAGACTCGTAAAGAGTTGATATTATTAACCTTTTCTGATTTTTTCCATCAAAATCCATGGTGTAAATTTCTTCATTACCGTCCCTTCTTGAAATAAATGCAATTTTTTCACCATTTGGGGAAATGTCTATCATTCCATCTTCACCACTTGAAGTCAACCATTTTGAGGATTTATCTGAGATATTGATATAACCGATACTACCACGATCATAACTCGTTGTAGTTGTCGAAAAAATAATTTTTTTTGAATCATTTGTCCAGCACATTTTATTACGGTTATATCCAAAAGGAGAAGAAAAATTAGTTAATTCTTTAACCTCTGACCCATCTGTATTTATTATTATAATTTGTGCATAATATGAATACAAACCTGCTTGCATTGCAATTTTACTTCCATCAGGTGACCAAATTGGATAACATAGATTTTCAGCACTTAAAATAATTGTTTCATTTTTTCCAGTTGCGTCTACAATACACAAATAACTTTTGGGATATCCATATTTCACAAATGATATTTTGCTACCATCAGGTGACAAGACAGGATATAATACATCAAAATTTTGATTTGAAATTTGTTTAACTCCTGTGCCATCTAGATTTAATGTAAATATTTGCCTATTTGAATTGCGGACTTTAGCAGAGAAAAAAATTTTTTTCTTATTTGGAGACAATTGGATATCACCATAAGAGGAAAGTGAATCGCATCTAAAGATTTCTTGCTGAACCTTAGAATTAATATCAATCTTATATATTTTATCTATTGTAGTGAAAACTATGTTATTACTAGGTACTTCTGATGCAATTTCAGGGTCATCTTTTTTAGTGCAACTTAGCATTAAAAGCGATAGTATCACCGCTACAAAAATCAAATTTTTCTTTTTCATAACCTGTTGTTTTTAATATTTTTCCGCCTACTCATAAAGCTTTTCGGCATTCGCTGAATTATTTTTTCTGACCGAGATGACGGAATTCCGATTCCGTCAATCTTATGTTTGGTCGGAGTCGGAACTCCGACCTTCCGTACCTCTACGGCACTATCGCCGTTACCATTCCGCTCCAAGGTCCTGTTTTGCCGTTACGGTTTACCCAACGAGCGAAGGCATAAACTGTTTTGCTGCGTTGCGCAGGTGCAAAAACGATGGCTTCGTGCGAGCGGGCTATGTTTGCACGTTCGGGACATTCAGCAGGGTCTGTTGGTGCGGGGACATCTAGCTTATACACCACTTCGCAAAAGGCTACATTGGCTGGTTTGGAGTGCGAGCCTAGACTAGCAGAATCGGCAAACACAACATGCAATACCGAGATTTCTTCGGCAGTTAAAGTTACTATGGGTGTCGTATTAGGTGCTGCGGCAGGAGTTCCGCCACCAACGGCAGTCAAATGTATGTTCAATGCGTTTTTACCGTCGGCAGGTATATCGTTGTTGTTCAGGATGTCGTGGTCGTACAAATCAATCAATGCAGGTTCAAGCAGAGACCATGCAGCTTCGCGAGCAGAGGTGGCGGCAGGGCTTTGAGTGCTTCGGTTGTTAGTGACGCTATACTTTAGTTCGTAATCGGCACGCAGGGGTGCTATTTTGGTCAGCCTATCGGCTGAGATTTTCCAAACCGTGGCATTGGCCGTGCAAGTTTCAATGGCGTTTCTCTGAAAATCATAACGGGCAGTCGGACCGGTTGGGATGCTGTAAGACTCTTTGCTCATGGCAGATAAATGGTTTTAATGTTATTACTTGAGAATTATTGAATTTTCTACTTTGTTTTTGAATATAATAAACGTCAAAAATAACTTACACTTTGAACTTCTTAAATAACTTATATACAGTGTCTTGTTTTTGTTGTTGGTTCTACTGTACTTTATTATAGTTAGTTCAAAAAGCAATACCGATTGGTTATACATTCGTATTGTTGTATCATGCAAGAGTATTCTTACATCATTCATCCGACTTGTTTCATCATCGAAGAGAACTCTTTCTTCCTACAAGAGTGCTGTTTAATCATTCATCGGAGCTGTTTCATCCTACAAGAGTGCTCTTGTGTCGTCAAAGAGTGATCTTTAATTGTTCATTCGCGCTCTTGTGTGTTAAGTTGGTCTTGCAGTGTCATCCTACAGTGCTCTTGTTGGATAAAAGAATTCCGATTTTTGACCGCTTTCATTTGCATGCTTAAACAGCTATGAGGTTATTCTATTTATTTTTGAATATTCACATAAATGATAAACTGGAGCAAAAATAATAGTATGACTTTAAACATTCTAAATAAAAAGCGTCCCATTCTAGGAATGGGACGCTTTTTTGAATAATAGTATATGTATTGTTTTATTGAAACTTACTGATTATTAATCCAGTTTTAAACTATTTACATATTTCAGCGGTGAAATACCGTATTGTTCGGCGAAAACACGATAAAAAGTAGTGCGTGATGTAAAACCACATGCAAACATAAGTTCTTTAATTGTTTTATTTGGATTTTGAGATGCAATCGTTTTAAAATATTCTAAACGTTTAAAATTAATATATTCCCTGAATCCGGTATACCCAGCACTTTGTATTGACTTTGTTATTTCTTGCTCTTTGATTTGTAAAGCATGAGCTATCTCTTTGATAGTGTAATTTGAATTGATAAACGTATTGTTTTCTTTGAAATAATTATCTATTTCAAAAAAAGTGGGAGATAGTATAGTTGTGGTTGAAGAAACTTGATTAGTATTTCCTATATGAATTGAAAGGGGATTTTCGTAGCGTAAATGAAGAACTGAAAATGTAATAGCAAAGAGAACTGACAAAACTCCAAAAGCATTGAAAAAGAAGGCATTGATAAACAAGGTGAAGAAAATATAGAAGACAGACAATGCTAGGATAAAAGCTAAAAACAGGTACATATTAAAGCTTACTTTTCGGATTGTTTTATGGTTAATAAGCGGATGAAAAAAGTATATGTACGGAATAATTAAAGACAATACAAATATCAACAGCCTGAGTTTTATATCGAATTTATCGAAATTCAGGAAAAATTCACTTACTGAATAAACTTTTGTAATTATCGGATTTGATGTGAGAAAAAAAACTGAAATAGTAAGAACTATAAGAAATGGTAAGAAGTAAACTATTGCGCGTTTAGGATTCAGGTGTCCCGGACGAAGCGAAGCAAGTGGAAACAATGAAATTATACTTGCAGGAGCAAACCATTTCAACATTTTTTCGATATTGAAGATGTCCTGATATTCATAATCTGTATCGAGAACTACTGTAAATATCCAGTTAATATTTTCCCACGAAAACAAAAGACCGATGCAAATAGACATTATGCCCCAATAAAAACGTTGCATATTGCCATTATTTTGTACTACAAGTGTAATACCTAATACAATAGCAACAATATCAAACAGTAGCTCAATAACAAGTTCGATTATTGACATAAAAATGGTGTTTATTAGTCGAATATCTTTTGCACAACTAAGGTGCAAACTTTAGTCAAAGTGAATTTGGACAGAATAATTTTTCAAAAATGAAGCCAATACTATTTACTGCTAAAGCATTTTGCAAGAAAAATATAGAAGTCTAATAATCATTTTTTGAGTTCTTTCAATAGCAAGTGGGGCATTTATCGATGCGATAAATCAGCATTAATTCATGCGAGCCAATTGAACTATTACTAATACTTCCGAAATTGAAATCGTAGCTGTAGGAAACAAAAAGATTACTGCTTAAGTGAAGCCCGAAAATGGCACCTACTTCTTTTGTCGGGCGATAAAACGCTCCCAATTGAAACATATCTGCCATTTGATGGGTCTTGAAATAGCATGTAACATTCATTTCGGTTTGAACCATTTTCTCCGACTGAACGACAGCAACTCCTCCACCGAAATCGTAAAAATCATCGGTATTGTGTCTGTAAATGCCATACAGATGATTCATGTAAGTTTGTGGTTTTTCGTCTGAAGCAAACAGTGAAAGCAAGTTTTGACTCGAAGCTCCAATTCTCCAATTTCGATTTGCAACTTCCACACCCATATCAGCATTGTAGCTTTTTACCTGCGCCAATTTTTGGAAAATCGCTGGATCTGCAACGGTGGTGTTAATCTCTACCATATCGTACCAAAGGTTCTGAAAACTACCTGCCAATCCGAGATTTATTCGCCAATCATCGTTAAGCATCGATATATAAGTGTACGAAAGTGAAATGTAGGATGTGGAGGTATATCCAATTTTATCTTCAAATGCTTTTAACCCAATTTGCACATGCATTTTAGGAAAATATTGTGCTGCACTCATGAAAAAAGTAGTGGGTGCTCCTGGAAAATTCAACCACTGTTTACGTCCAACTATACTGTACACCGACATATACCTGTTGCTAAAAGATGCTGGATTGATGTAATATGGATTTTCCCAAAAGTTGTTAATGCGAGTATCCGACTGAGCATTACTCAGTAAAACGATGCAATTCAAAAGTAAAAACAAGAAATACTTTTTCACAATCTTTAAATTAACGTACGACAGTTACAAAACCAGTTTTAACTTTTGCTCCTTGTTTCGCCATGTAATCCAATACATAGAAATAGGTGTCATTCGCTACAGGTTGACCTTTGTAGGACCCATCCCAACCGTCAACGCCTTCGTAGAGCAATAAACCATTTCTATTGTACACCTTTATATGCCAATTCTTCATGAAAACATCGTTCACACCATCATTATTTGGTGTAAAGGTGTTCGTTTCTGATGAGTTAGAAATCCAAATTCGTTTCGATGCTTTTTCGGTGCAACCATTAGAATTTAAAACCTTGAGTTGAATATCATAATATCCCTCTTTAGTGATGTCGAATGTATGTTCAAGACTTGATGAGCCCTCTGCCGCTTTGCCATCTCCGAAATCCCAGTGATACTGCGAAAATGGAATACTTTCAGTCCACATACGCAGTTTCGGACTATTGGTATCAACACTCTCTTTGTCTGTCTGAATGGTGTATTTGTCTAAATCAAAATAGGTAGCCGTGAAGTTGAGAGTCGCTGTACAGCCAGCTTTGGATGAACCAATTACACTGTAATTCCCATCTTTTCGAATCACAAGACTGTCACCAACTGTTCCATCGCTCCATTTATACGTGTCGGCTCCTTTAGCAAAGACAACTACAGAATCTCCTTCGCATAACTTCGCAACTCTATCGAGAGACAAAACGGGTAAAGACTCCACTGATATAAGTTGATTGTAATTTGCTACACATGACGAGTTTGAGATTGTCAGTTTTAACAAATAATCTCCATTTGCATTGTAGGCATGTTGTGGATTCTTTAACGTTGATTTGCTTCCATCGCCAAAATCCCAATTATATGAATTTACTAAACCATTGATGGAGGGCTGCAAAGCATTGAATTGATACAAATGGCTGTTGCAATCTACCAAAAGTAGATCAATGCCCGATTTAGGGATAACAACGCTGAATGTGTAATTTTCAGTGCAACCATAACTATCTGTCACATCTAACACAACCATTCCATTTTGGTCTGTTTCCATTATCTCATTATTCACACCACTTATCTTCCCGCTAGACCAAGTGAGTTGGTAGGGTGGGACACCACCAGTTACATCAGCGGAATAAATTATTTTCGTAGTTTTGGCTAAACAATCAAAAATGGTAGAAGAAGATACGCTAATATCTATAGCTTGGGGACGTTTCACCTCATATTTAATAGTTTTTGTACAGCCATTTGTATCGGTAACCGTCGCTAAATAATTTCCAGCTGAGAGATTCGACAACGAATCGGTTGTTGCGCCAGTTGACCACTGATAAGAGAATGGAGGAGTTCCTCCTGAAACCAATAATTTAATAGATCCACTATTCGCATCGTTGCAATCGAGAGCGTGAACAATTTTAGCTGAAACTACGAGTGGCTGAGGCTCTACAATTACGAATGTTTTATTTATAAAGCAAGGTGTACCATCGCTGATTGATACTGAATAGGTACCCGGTCCAATATTATTACGAGTTGTACCCGTAATAGCACCATCACTCCAAGTCAGTGAGACAGGAGATTTCCCACCTTGAAAATTGAGTGTGATACTTCCATCTTTTGCGCCGTTGCAAGTGATTTGTTTGACCACCGGCGTGATGGTGAAAATAGTCGCTTCGGCAATTGTAATAGTTTTTATTTTAACACATCCAACCGCATCCGTTACAGTTATTTTATATGTTCCTGCTGAAACATTTTCTTGATACAAACCTTGAGCATGATTATCCCAGACTACTGTATATGGCGCATTCCCTCCAGAAATATTTAATTTAATAGTTGCATTAGTGGCTCCGTAACAGGTGATAGGTGTAGTGGTTACACCGATTGTAATCTCTGTCGGTTGCAGAATTTTTACGCTCAATGTATTAGAACAACCACTATTGTCTGTCACGGTGAGTAGATAGTCACCAGCTTTGAGCTGAGAAATATTCTGCTTGTTACTTTTGAATCCATTTGGTCCAGTCCACTCATAAGAATAGTCGAAAACCCCAGGCGTTTGTTCGATTTTTGTACCTCCAGAAACGACTGCACCTATTGATCCCGTAGAATCGCCATAACAAAGTACATCTGTCTTAGATCCTAAACTAATGGACAATGCAGGTGGTTCGATAATGGTATAACTGGCTGTTTTCGCCACACAATTATTACCATCAGTGACAGAAATCACATACACACCTGGTGCTAAATTCGATAGATTTTGTGAGTTCGAGAAAGATACTCCATCTTTTGTCCAAGCGAATTTATATTTACCAGTTCCCCCAGTAACTGAAATATTTATCAAACTATTATTAGCACCGAAGCATGTAATATCTTTCTTGCTATCAGTTTTTAGCGTAATATCGGCAGGTTCTGCCACAGTAAAATCTTTATCGTATGGACATCCGCCCGCATCCTTTATGGAAAGATGATAAACGCCTGGGGTTAGGTCTGTTATTGTTGAGGCAGCTGAAGTAAATCCATTGGAGCTACTCCATGTAATAGTATACGGGTTACCCGAACTAAATGGAACTCCACCCGAAATAGTAGCATGAATAGAACCATTATTAACACCAAAGCAGGTAATATCCGAAACCGCGACGTTCGTTGTGATGGCTGGATTAACCCGAATGCTGACTTCAAAATCCGCACCTACGCATCCCGATGATGCAACAGGCGTGACCGTATATTTTACAATGGCAGGAGTAGTTGTTTTATTGATTAATGTCTGTGAAATAGACGTTTGAGGAGTAGTCTGCACCGATGCACCAGTTACTGCTCCAACTGGAGTAATGGTTGGAGAACTCCATTTGTATTTTGTTCCAACAGGAACTATTTCAGTTGTCCCATTCGTAGGATTTACCACAAAAACATCTCCACTGCAAATTGTGTCGCTTCTAGTTGTAATTTTTGGAATTGGATTCACTGTGATAGCAGCAACATCCGATGTCATTGTTGAGCAACCGCCCGAGGGCAATGAAATCACACAATAATAAAAAATTGTACCTATCAAAGCTGGTGGCGAAAGCGTTGAATTCGTTTGACCTGAAAGTGCTGTGCCAGAGGTTGAATTGTTCACCGCATTACTAAACCATTGATAAGTCGGCGTTCCCACACCATTACTATATTCCACCGACAATTGATTTGGTAACACTCCTTCGCAATAGGTAGCTGTGAGAGGATGTTTGTCTATTTTTGGTGACGGATTTACAATCACTGCAGCTGTATTACTTGTTACACTGCATCCTATACCATTAGGTTGGGTAATAAGACAGTAATAATAAGTCGTGCCTACAATAGTGGTTAGGGGAATTAAGAAGTTACTTGTTGCACCATTAATAAGTGTCCCCGACGTTGTGTTGTTTGTGCCGTTTCTATACCATTGGTAGCTGTAGACTCCGATACCATTTGATGCACTTACTTTTAATGAATCGGCTATTGAGTTTAGACACAGTGTTTGTGTCTGTATCGGTTGATTGATGATTACTGGATCCGAAACGACTACAATTTTAGCAGTGTCGGAGGTCAAACGGCCACAGCCATTTCCAGCAATAGCTATTTCAACGTAATAAAAATAGGTGCCTGGTGTAGAAAATACAGCGGGCTTAAAGGTTGCTTTAGTTTCTCCAGGTATCAGTGTGCCTCCTGTAGTGTTGTTAGTTGTATTTGAGTACCACTGATAAGAAGTTGCTCCAGCTCCCCCAGAAAAAGCTACCGACAGTGGTGTAACAATTGTTCCTCCCACACAAATTATTTGCGATGGGGTGGGCTGAGTTGTAATTTTCGGGATAGGATTGACCGTG
Organism: Bacteroidales bacterium; assembly: GCA_037139375.1. Classification (GTDB taxonomy): domain Bacteria; phylum Bacteroidota; class Bacteroidia; order Bacteroidales; family UBA7332; genus CAXXIC01. The sequence continues at coordinate 22,639 of JBAXGL010000002.1, forward strand.
ATTGTTGAGACTGCCGATGTCAGTTTTGAACAAGAACCAGTGGATAGAGTAATTTCGCAAAAATAGTTCATAATCCCCAACGTGCTTGTCGATGGAAGATATTTCGAACTATCAGCACCTGAGATTGGCAAGGCTGATGACATGTTAGTTCCGCTATAACTATACCATTTGTATGCGGGAGCTCCCACAGCACTTTGTATCGAAACAGCTAAAGTATCGGAGTTTCCATTTTGGCATACGGTTTGCGAAAGAGGTTGTTTTGTAAATTTAGGTGCAGGATTTACCGTAATGACGAAATCAACAGGTGTGCCGTTGCAAGTTCCGATTTTCGGAATTATCGTATAGGTTACCGTTCCTGTTGTCGATGCTGTAGTAGATATTGCTTTTGCTGGAATAATCGCTGTTGTTCCCGATGGTGTGAAGCCTGTGATCCCAGCAGTTGCTTTTGCTGTCCACGAAAATGTAGTGCTCGCTGTATCGGCAGTAAGCGTGATGGCCGATGATTGATTGCCCGAACAAATCGTTTGAGCAAGTTCGGTATTTGTCAAAATGGGAATCCGATTAACCACGAATGTCTTTGTGGCGGTTGTAGTAATGTTGCATTCGTTTGTCACACTCAACGAAACGGCATAAGTTCCAGACTTTGAATACGAGATTGTGCCAGGCACCAATGTACTAGCCGACGACGGTGTTCCTCCTGAAAAACTCCAAGCATACACCAAATTCTTAGAAGAAGTGGAGCAGCTATCCACTAATGCATTAGGCTGAATAGATGCCGTGCCACATCCGTTTGCAATTGTATTTATGGAAACAGTTGGAGGCTTTTTAACGATGATGATGGTTGGAGTAGATGTCTGTGCACCGCAATTACTAGTCTCCGTCAAAGTGACGGTGTATTTTCCTGGATTTGTAAAGTTAAAAGACGGATGAAAAGAAGTTGAATTTGTACCGTTTGTATATGTAAAACCAGATGTTGTTCCACAATAACCAGCTGAATAAAAAACATTCCATTTGAATGTCGGCGGAGAGCAAGTTCCAGTTGTATCAGTCTTATTGGTTATTTTTACTACTAGAGGCGCACAACCTTCTTGATTGTCCGCCGTAAATAAAGGTAATTGTGGAGCTTCAACGCAAATATTCTGCGTTATAGAATCTTCGGTACATCGAGTAGATGGTGAGTTAGGTTTTTTTATCAATAATTGAATAGAGTAGTTTCCTGATTTTGTAAAATTAACGCCAAGTATATTTCCGCTAAGACTTCCAGATGAAACCGCCCAACCAGTAGATGGTGTAATTCTCCATATTTTATTGAAATTTGTATTACAAACTCCAGCAACTCCATAGCTCCCTAAAGACGTATTCGTAAAAGTCACTGTTTTATTTGTACAGGTTTTAGCGGATGGTGTAATTGTAAATGATGCAATTGGATTCTGTGCAGCCAATATATAAGATAGCTGAGGATCACCATTACAAGGATTCTTTACCAAAAATGATATGGTGAATTTACTATTAGGTTTATCGCAAGACGATTTTGTAAAAGTGTGAGAAATCGTTGCTGGTAATTTTTCTTGAGTAAAAGTTTGTGGCAATGAGCCATCATCTACTGACAGTGTATATGTTGTGCCGGGTGTATTTTCTTTTGCTCCATCAATCGGCCAAGTAACTGTGAAAGGAACACAATCTGATAAGTTAGGGTCAATTTTTAAATTACCTCCAGGCGTATTTCCGTTGAATACCTGATATTTCTTGGAAGATGAACATCCTGTAGTGGTGTTATAAACTGTAAATATTATATCAAAAAATCCCAATGTTAGATATTTATGTTTAATAGAAGAAAAAGTAATAATACTATCTTTAGCACTTTTGTCGCCCCAATCAATCGTATAACTCGTATTTGATGCAGAAGTTGTACTTCCGTTTACTGCGGTAAATTCAAATTCTGGTGCTGATTTTGTTGCACCACAATTAATAAAAATACCTATTGAAGAAGTGAATTGTGGTATACAATTCATCAAATCAAAAGATGCATCAGGGGATTGCTTTACTGTAATCGTTTGAGTTTTACTATTCGTGCACCCAGTTTGACTATTTGTTGCAGTCAATTTTACAGTAAAATTTTGGCTACCTACTCCGCTAGCAATAAATAAATGAGATGGATTTTGCTCGGTCGAAGTAGTTCCATCCCCAAACTCCCATAAATAAGAAAACGAACTGCCAACCGTTACTGATGATGTGAATTGAATAGGACTTCCTGAGCACTGATTGCTAGGAAACGTAAAATCGACACTAGGCAAAGCGTTAACAGTGATCGTGATAGTCGTATCTTTTGTTAAGGTATTAGTCCCATCTGTTACGCTTGTAAGTTTATAGACAAAAACTCCAGCAGAAGTAGTTGGGACAGAAACCGAAACAGTATCTTTTGAAGAAATAGTCTTTATCGGCGTTGCTGAAACATCATTGATAGAATAATAATATGTGTAAGGCGTATTTCCTCCACTTGCCGAGAAAAGCACTCTTGGACGACTCGAATATTGGCACACCCACGCAGTACCACTAATAGTAGCTGTAATAGCAGCAGACAAAGAGTGAACCTCAAAGAGCAAAAAGAGAACAAAAAATAAGAAAATACTAAACCTCTTGAAACAAAGTAACATCTAACTAAACTTTAACCGCGATATATTTTTAATAAACTTTCGACAAAGATAATATTTAATCATTTATAGACAGACTCTACTATCAAAATCCAATTACAAATAGAATGATCAAAACGCAACACTTATTTATAATCTCATTTGTGTGATGGGTTTAGGTGTTTTCAGTTTGCAAAGTGTCGATAGCTAGTATTGAAAATCGAAGCGGATATTCTGCACTTAAGGTTTGCTGAATATTTCATTCGATATATGATTAATTAATTTTTTAGCTACAATTAACTGATATACAAACCCGTACATCTTTCTTGATAGCTGTTGTACCTTTATTTTTAGAAGATGGAAGAGCCCTGATTGATCATCGTTCAGCTCTGGTCGATCGTTGTTTCAATTATTTTGATCATCGTTCAGCTCTGCTTGGTTATCATTCAGATTAAATGGATAATCGATTAGCACTGCTTGGTCACCGTTCAGTTCTGGTCTGTCGTCATTCAGAATGAATGGATGTTCGTTCAGAGCTGATCGATCGTTCATTTATTTCAATTGACGTCTCATTCAAATGAATGAAGCAGACAAATGATTTAATTCCTACCTTATTCAATTTTGTTCAAATGTAAACAGATTGATGGTCACATACAAATGAATGTATTTCATTTATGGGAAATCTGGTAGTATTTGGGGGAAATTGGGGAAATAACGTATTAAATTGCTGTTACAATCCACCATGCTGACATCATCAGATAAGAATCCAAGATAATTTAATAAAAATAAGCAAAAGAAGAATGTGTTTATTGGATCAAAAAAACTGTAATAACTATTTGAATAATCTGCGATTACCAGAAAATAAAATCATTTTCGTAATCCAAGCAACGCCGTAAAAAGCAATCAAAAGTAGGATTATAAAGGCACCCGAAGGCACATTGAGGAAGTAGGATAAGAAAAGGCCTCCTACGCATCCCACAACGGCAATGATGACGGAGATAAACATCATTCGACGGAAATCGTGAGTAAACAAATCTGCCGTAATTTGAGGGATAGTGACCAGCGACATCAGCAATACAATGCCAACTAAACGTATCGAAAAGACGATGGTTGTTGCCACAAAAAACATCATCATGTATTCGATAAATTTCACTGGAAGTTTTAGCACGCGGGCATATTCTGCATCGAAAGCCACATAAAGAATGGCGCGATACATCAGACTAAAAACTAGGAAAAGCGCTAGCACAAGTGCTGCAAATAGCACAATATCACCAGTCGAAATAGTCAGAATATTTCCAAACAAAAATTCGCTCATCCCAATGGTGTAACCCGGCGTGAGATAGAGAAATATAATGCCCAAAGCCATTCCCAATGCCCAAAGAACGGCTATAGCAGAATCTTCGCGCAATTTGTGTTTCGTAGAGAGGTATTCGACCCCAAAGCCTGATGCAATGGCGAAAATCCACGCTACTGCAATCGGATTTGTACCCATGAAAACACCCAAGCCGATGCCACCAAACGAAGCGTGGGTGATGCCTCCACTGATAAACACCAACCGACGCACCACGATGTAAGTGCCCACCATTCCACAAGCAATGCTGACGAGAATACCGCCCAAAAGCGCATTCTGGAAGAAGGTATATTTTAAGAGTTCCAGCATTTTGAGCTATTTTTTTTGTGTTATTAGAAGAAATGACAGTTGCACTCTTTTTTCTGTTCTTCACAAGCAGCTATCCAAGTGAACAGTCGTTCATTTTACTGTTTTGTAATTTTTAAATCCTCCAATTCGAGCACCTTCAGGCAAAAAACGATTCTCAATAAAGTTGATAATTCTGTATTTCAATCCAAATTTCTTTTTCATATCAGTTGGTGCGCCTTCAAACCGCAGAAGGTGATACCAATCCATTTCAGATATTCGCTTTTCCATCGTCTTAGGGTGTGTCCCTTTAAATATTGGCATTGAGCTCATATTTCCATAATCGAAAAATTCTTCTTTCTTTTCTTCCAAAATGCCACTGTATACTTCGTGTTGCTGAGTCTGCTTTTTTACCATACTACGAGGATTGCGTGCCCAACCATAATGAAACATATAGGCATCAAGCAATACACAACGAAGTTTTCGAGTGTTTTCTTCCTGGAAATAATCTTCACGATTAAAGTTTTTTATGGAACGAAACGATTGTGCATCGCGCCACGAATGAATATCAGGATGATTTCTCACAATGCGAATTTCACGCGGATAGGCAAAATGTCGAGCATCGATGAAATGGTTGTAATCACCCCAAAAATGGTGATATTTCAACAGGAAACCCTCCACTCGATGATCATTTAAATAATCTTCGCAGGCTTTTCTGATCACCGGAATAGCATTTTCGTGCAGCACTTCGTCTCCCTGAATATAAAAGCACCAGTCGCCAACACATTCGTGCAAAGCCAAATCCGTTTCGTGAGCATAAATCATACCATTGGTTTTGTAGGTCGATGTGTCCCAATCGCAACGAATGATTTTGATTTTTGGCGAGTTAATCGACCGAATCAGCTGCTCTGTATCGTCGTCACTTTTGCCCACCCGAACGATAAATTCATCCACCAAGTCAAGTACTGATTCGATGGCCTCCACCACTTGAAAATCGAGGTTAATGGCATTTTTTATTATGGTAAAACCGCTAATTATCATCGGATTACGTCAATTAGTATGGATATATGGGTAAATAAGCGCAACGCATTCTTCAACGTCAAAGTTGCGCGCATTTGCATATTCTGTAATCAGAAAACGAAACGCATTGCCTTTCATATAAAGCAATTTGAAATTTTCACATCCTTTCTTGATATCGACTTCGCCTTTCTCGAGTCGATTTACATCTATCAAGCAAAAATGAGTGCCCTCTGGCGTCTCTTCGAACAGAATATTGCCACCGCCATAGTCGAGGTGCCGGATACCGACATCGTGAATTCGGGCGGTAAACAGTGCAAAATCTTTCAAAATCAGCTCTCGACCTTCGATTTCTCGCACACGAAACTCGTTAAAGTCGCGACCGTATTCGCAATAAAGAGAAACGTAGTACGAATCGGCAAGTAAACCGCCTTTGAAATATTCGGTATAGGCAATAGGCTGTGCTGCGCCAAAACCATTTGCGATTAGCTCTTGCGAATACTCATACGACCGTCGCGCCTTGCTCTTTCGAAAATAGGTGTACGCAATGCGGTTGGCAAAATGGGGCACTTTGAATTTCTTGACCACAACTTTTATGCCGTCCACATCTATCAGTCGCACTTCGTTGCGCACTTTGTACAGAAGCTTACCTTTATTATCGAAACTGTTTGGAAGATTAATAATAAATGTGGTCAAGTGGATATATTCAGGATGAATAGTATGGTTTATTGACATTATGTGCTGCTAAATTGTATTACAAATTTTCTTATTTCACAGTTTACTGTACAAAGATAATTTGATTTTGCAAATAACAAATTTTAGGATTGACTTAAATTGAATTCTTGTAAGACTGAAAATTTAATACTTTCGAAAAAAATCTTCAAACAAATTGAAGTATTATTTACCCTACTGAAAACCATAATTTTTAACACACTTTAACTATAATACAGGTTTAAGAATGCTAAATTCTTATAAACATAGAACAATTAATCAATTTTCTAAAAGAAAAAGATGTAAATTTGCATAACATTAGATGCGACTTTGAGTAGAAAGTTAAAAGCAAATAATAAATATTTTTTTGAATATTTTAAAACAGGTTTGTAAATCCCACAAAAATAATTTTGAAAACGCCTAAAAATATCTTTTATTTATCGAAAATAGAAACGTTTTTCAAAACTCCTTTTTTCAATAATCCACGTACCATTCTTTATTTGTGGATTGGTGTATCAGCATTATTAGGTGTATTCAAATCCTTGACTAATGGACTTCACAATAATTATCAGATTTATAAATATGTTTTCTTTAATACACTAGAGCAATTTCCACTATTTGAACGACGCCCACTATTTTTTGATGATTTGAATCATTATGGCCCTATATTTGGTTTTATAATTGCTCCATTTGCCATATTACCAGACATTTTAGGCGGTACATTATGGCTTATCTGTCTTTCTTTAATCCTTTTTTATGCGATTAAAGATTTAGATTTGCAACAATGGCAGAAGATGGGAATTTATTGGATTTGCACAAATTCTTTGATTATTGCAGAGACAAATGTTCAATTTAATATTGCCACTACAGCTTTAATCATATTTTCGTTTACAAAAATCAAAAAAGAAAAAGAAATTTGGGCTGCATTTATGATTGTGTTAGGCACATTTGTCAAATTGTATGGAATTGTTGGCTTTGCTTTTTTCTTTTTTTCAAAACACAAATCAAGACTTTTGATTTGGAGCCTTGTATGGGCTATTCTATTTTTTGTCTTGCCAATGCTCATTTCTTCACCAGAATTTATAATAGGTCAATATAAGGCATGGGTGATTGAATTAATCAATAAGAATGGGAGTAATAACTTTTCATTACACCAAAATATTTCTTTTCTAGGAATGGTACGAAAATCAACTGGGCACTTGGAATGGTCGAATATTCCGATGCTCGTTGGTGGTTTAATCCTATTTTCATTGCCATACCTAAAAATAAGTGAATACAGAGAATCCCGATTTCAACTGCTTACATTAGCATCAGTACTCATTTTTACTGTGTTATTTAGCACAGGCAGCGAGCCCAATACTTATATTATCGCCATGATTGGAGTAGCTATTTGGTTTGTGATACAACCTCGACCACTTTCGGGGTGGGTCGTCTTTTTAATTATTTTTGGAATTGTAATCTCAAGCTTCTCACCATCAGATTTATTTCCAAGAGCTTTCTATAAACAATTTATTTTGCCAAACGCTTTACAAGCCTTACCGTGTACTTTGATATGGGTTACCATTATTTACGAGATGCTCTTTAGGAAATCAGATATCCCTAACAGACACTAAACAGCTAATTTTCAAGGTCATCGCACATTATTTCAAACCACTATTTAACTAAATATGATATTTCTAACATTCGATATTGAAGAATTTGACTGTCCATTACCATACTCTCAAACATTGACTTTTGAGCAGCAAATGAGCATTTCTATTTATGGAACTGTGCGAATTCTTGATTTACTTCAAAAAAAAGGGGTGAAGGCTACGTTCTTTTGTACAGCAATTTTCGCTATTAATGCACCTGATATTATTAAAAGAATAATCAAAGAAGGACACGAAGTTGCATCGCACGGTTATTTGCATGGAAGTTTTGAAACAGTGCATCTAAAAGAGTCAAAAGAAGTTTTGGAAGAGATGATTGGAGAAGAAGTAATTGGTTTTAGAATGGCAAACATGAAACCGGTCGATTCTTTGGCAGTTTTAGAAGCCGGCTACAAATACAATTCATCGCTAAATCCTACTTTCTTACCAGGCAATTACAATAATTTAGATCAACCTAGAAAGATTTTCTTCGAAAAAGGAGTTTGTCAAATTCCAGCATCCGTAACTCCGTGGGTGAGAATGCCTCTTTTTTGGCTTTCTCTCCACAACTTACCGATGAAATTATATAAATGGCTATGCTTAAAGACAATAGAAAAAGATGGATATATAAATCTTTACCTTCACCCATGGGAATTTGAAGATCTGACAAAACCAGATATAGATTTACCGTGGTATATTGTCAGAAACTCGGGAGAAAAACTAATCAATAGACTGGAAATTTTAATCGAATATTTTAAGAAAAGAAAGTTTCTATTTGGAACGCTAAAAGATTGCTTGACTCTTTTCCCTGAAAAATAAGTCATTTACAAACCTAATATTTCTCTGTAAAGACTTAAGTATGAATTTACGTTTTTTTCATAGCTGAAGCTATGAGCGTATTTTATTTCATCTGTTTTTCTTTGTGGGTTTTGCTCAAAATCAATCAATCCACTTTTGATTATATTTGCCATATATTTTGGCTCGAAGTCATTCCAAAAATAGGCATACTTATCTCCGATCTCTTTCAAACTGGTCATTTCTGATGAAAATACAGGTTTTCCACATTGCATGGCTTCAATCACAGGCAGACCAAAACCTTCAAATTTAGAGGGGAAGACAAATGCATGGCAGTTTTGATATAGCCAATTTTTCTCTTCAGTTGAAATTGAGCCCGTTAATTTAACATTAGAAATCTGCTCCTTCTCAATCCTATTTCTAATATAATTTGCATAATCACTTGTATCCTCTCCTGAAATATAAAGATTAAATTTTTTCAAATTCTTCATAACATCGAGCAAAACGTGAAAATTCTTTTTTTCTACAATTTGACCGATAGAAAAGAAAAAAGGAGTACTCTTTTGTACAAATTGAGGGCAAATCTTGTCGTTCAGATTATTAAGCTTAACCCCATTATAGATGACTCTCAACTCTTTTCCTTTTAGGTTTATATGCCTATTTATCTCTGAGGCAGTAAAATCAGAAATGGTTGTTATAAAGCATGCCCTATCAACTCTGTTTTGTACTTTACGTAAATAATTTTCGGCTTTTTTTGCGCTTTTTTCGTACAAAAAATTTAAATCATGTATAGTTAACAACATAGGAGTACTATTTTTCCTCGGAACCACACTTGAAAGTTGAGAAGTGGAATGCCATAAATCAAAATCACGAATAAGTGTTGGCAATATTTTATGTAATGGATATGAGTTCACATAACCCACATTATCCCCAAAACTACATTTAAATTGAGAAGGTAAAAGAAGGTTTATTTTTAAATCTGGCATGTCATATTTGCCAATTTCAACGCCAGTATTATACGCCACTTGCCCCAATCCACAATTTAGAACCTTTAGCTTTGTTAAGTCGACTAATATCTGTCTCTTTCTCATTAGGATGGATTTAAGTAATAGTTATTCAAAAGGGGTTAAAGTGCATTGAGTAATTCTTCCCATCTAAGACCAATGAGATTCAAATCGTATTTTTGAACACGTTGATAATTATTTTTCACTATTTGATTACGCAAATCTTTATTTCGCATTAGTTCTTTGAGTTTATCAGCATAATCATCTAAATCGAACGCTGTCACAAGAACTCCGTTTTGATAATCTGGAGATAAAATCTCTTCCACACCCGCACAGCAGTTAAAAGAAATAGGAACAATTCCATTTGCTTGAGCCTCTACTAAGACCAGTGGCCATCCTTCATAAGTTGAAGTCAGACATAATATAGACGCTGTATTATAATATTCGCTTACCATGCTGCTAAATCCGCAAAAACGAACTCTTTCAATATGCAAATTCGATACTTGTGTTTCAAGGGTTTGTTTTTCAGGACCTTCTCCTACAATTAATAGCTCCCAATCTCTAAATTCGTCATAAATTTTCTCCCAAATTGCAATTAACCTATCTACTCGTTTCTGAGCATAAAGTAATCTTCCAACATAAAGAATTTGCTTTTTCTTGTTTATGATTTGTTTTGGTTCAATAAAATTTGTTGGATTAATTAATGTGTGAATTTTAGATTGCCCATAGTCAACTCCTACTATATTTGCAATATCTCTACCGTAGGAATCGCAAAGTACCACATAAGCATCAACAGCATCATATGTTTCTTTATAATATTTTAATATCTTGGTCTTATTTGATTTTAGGAATTTATACTTCCATTTCCGCAAAAGGTTCCATTCAATATATTTCCCTATTGATTTTCTTGCATTATTTTCTCCAGCAGCAACTTTAAAAATCATCTCCCATAGTGGAACGTTGTGTAGTTGATAAATTACTTTACAATTGCTTTGGAGCTTAATGGTTTTAATCCATTTTATTTGGAAATCGGGTATTACGAAATATGAAATCTCCAGTTCATTTATTTTTTGAGGTATGAATTGTGAGTTTTCAATTGAATTCAAATTAGAATTGGGTAGAATTAAAAAATTAATACCATTATGTTCAACTCCAATTTTTGATTCGTCAAGTTCGGCCACAAAGACATAAACAAAATAACCACGACCCATTAAATATCTACAGATATCAGTAGTTACTTTTTCACCACCTCCATATGGATATTTGATATGAATAAAACTTATACTCTTATTGGTTTGAATCATTTTCAATAATTATCTAAATATCTAACAGCTAAATAAACTCTGCTGTAATGTATGATTTAATAGTCAATTTATGATGAAAAACATATAGATTTAGAAGGCGTTCACTCAAGAATCCAGCATACCGTTTTTGGTAACTGTCGATTGGAATTTCAATTCTTTTGGATGTTTCATTTAATATATCAAAAAGCCACGATAAATATTGATCCCAAACATCACAAGAAGCGATCATCATATTGAAAGTATAAAACGTATTTTTATTAAAGCAGATCATGCTTTCCTGATAATCTGGATACTTCTCAACGATTACTTCTTTAAGAGTTCTCCAATGAGACTCTAAGTGTTTTTCGCAGTAATGATCTTCAACTGATTTGTACGCAGCATCCTTTTTATTTAATCTGAGAGGAAGAGGTAGAATTATATCGTAATTTTTTAAGTCTTTAGATATTGATTTTTTTAAATGTGAGTTAATCACAGAATCCATTTTAGTTTGTGTTGGGGCAAAATGAAATGTCTTTCTTTTCCCTAATTTTGTCCATAATGTTTGTGGTAAAAGGTATCTACGATAGTGCATCAATCCCCAATAGTCAAATGTACCTCTATCTGCATTTTTCCATACCCAGTATGCCATTGTTAATTCACAATATATGGGATTAAGTTGAGATATATTGTCTCCTGTATTATCTCCAAGAATTTTCAAATCGACGCTAGACAAAGCTTTACCTGCATGTATAGGAACTACCCATTTGGCTTTTGGAGCAATATACGTTTTATGAAATGCCGAAAACAAAATAATTTTTTTCATACGTCAAACTCTTTTTTTACAGTAGCTAATGCCGAGGCTACAATTTGGTGCATATCATAATATTTATATTCTGCTAATCTTCCTCCAAATATAACAGATGACAAATTGCTTGCCAACTCTTTGTATTTAAGATACAACGAGTTATTTTTCTCATCGTTGATAGGATAGTATCTTTCCATCCCATGTGTCCATTCACTAGGGAATTCGTGAGTTATAACTGTGGTTTCTTGCTCACCAAATTCAAAATGTTTATGTTCGATCACTCGCGTGTAAGGTATCGAGTTGTGTGTATAATTGACAACTGCATTACCTTGGAAATTGGGAATCTCCAACTCCGTATGCTCAAAGTTCAAAGAGCGATATTCTAAATCCCCAAAACAAAAGTCGAAATAATCATCTATGCTCCCTGTATAGACAATTTTCTTTGCTTTAGCTGATAATTCGTCTCTATTTTTCAAAAAATCAGTGTCAATTTGAAAATCAATCCCCTCAAGCATTTTTTCAACAATCTTATTATATCCTCCTTTAGGAATCCCCTGATATGTGTCGTTAAAATAGTTATTGTTGAAAGTAAACCTAACTGGTAGCCTACGAATAATAAATGGCGGTAATTCTGAACAAGGCATTCCCCATTGCTTTTCTGTATATCCTTTTATCAATTTTTCGTAAATATCTGTCCCCACAAGCTTTAGGGCTTGTTCTTCTAGATTTTTGGGTTTATCAATAGACAAATGAGCAATCTGATCCTCAATAGTTAGTCTTGCTTCTTCTGGCGTTTTAACCTTCCATAATTGATAGAAAGTATTCATATTAAACGGCAGATTGTAAATCTCCCCTAAATAATTTGCAAGTGGTGAATTGATGTAATTATTAAATTCTGCAAATTGATTTATATAATTCCATAGCGTTTTATCAGAAGTGTGAAAAATATGAGCTCCATACTTATGTACATTTATACCATTTATATTTTCGCAAAAAATATTACCACCCAGATGCGATCGTTTATCGACGACAAGGCATTGCTTCCCTCTTTTTGTTGCTTCGTAAGCAAAAACAGCACCGAAAAGTCCCGCACCGACAATAAGATAATCATATTTTTTCATATCGCTATTTTATTCTTCTTCCAATTGAAACGTCTCTTCGCCAATAATCTCGCGAAGCTTATTTTTAAGCACATCGTATTGCACGAAAATATCGTGTACTGGAAGTTTTTTGGGATTGTGCATCGGGCTTTTAAAGTAGAACCCGAGCCACGTCTGCATTCCAGACAATCCATTACGCTGCGCTAAATCGGTAAACAATACGAGATCTAGACAAAGCGGAGCAGCTAAAATAGAGTCTCGACAGAGGAAATTGACCTTCAGTTGCATTGGGTAGCCCATCCAGCCCACGAGATCAATATTGTCCCAACTCTCTTTATTGTCTTTGCGCGGCGGGTAGTAGTTGATGCGTACTTTGTGATAAATATCGGAATACAAATCGGGGTAATCTTCAGTAACCAGAATACTTTCGATAACAGATAGCTTACTCTCTTCTTTAGTTTTAAAATTGCTCGGTTCGTCGAGCACTTCGCCGTCGCGATTACCTAGAATATTGGTCGAAAACCAACCGTCAAGGCCCAACATTCGGGTTTTGAACATCGGTGCCAACACGGTTTTGAGCAATGTTTGTCCGGTTTTGAAGTCTTTTCCACAAAACGCTACTCCAGTTTTAGCTGCTAATTCGTCCATTGCAGGAAAATCGACAGTAAGGTTCGGTGCTCCATTGATATAAGGTGCTCCTTCCAGCAAAGCTGCAAAAGCGTAGCAGACGCTTGGCGCCACTTCGGTATCGTTGTCTTTCATTGCTGCTTCCAAAGTTGCGAGCGATTGGTGAGCTACGCTCTGTTTTTGGAAAATCTCTGTACTGCCTGCCCAAAGCACTACCACACGGTCGCAGCCATTCTCTTTTTTGAAAGAGCGTATGTCTACACGCACCTGTTCCATCAGTTCCCAACGGGTTTCACCTGATTTAATCCAGGTTCCATTAAGACGTTTCACGTAGTTTTGGTCAAAAACGCCCTTCATCGGACGAATTGTCTGCATCTCTTCGCGAATGCCGTCCACATCTTTGGCAAGTAACACTTCGGCATGAAGAACTGCTTCATAGACGTTTTCGGGGAAAATATCCCATCCACCAAAGACAATATCGTTGAGCTGGGTCAAAGGAACAACGTCGTTGAGCTTTTCATTGACGATTTTGCCATCACGTTTCAGCTTGATGTGCGAAAGTTGTGTTATCGAACCGATTGGTTTTGTCAATCCCTTGCGTGTTGCCAGTGTCCCAGCAATAAACGTAGAAGCTACCGCTCCACCGACTCCAACTATCAATACACCTAACTTCCCTTGCACTCCTTTTACTTCACCGCTTTTCATCTGTTTAAAATTTATTTTATAGGTCAGATGGAACTCTCAAAACACAACTTAATCATTAACTATGGGTCAACATTAATTAAATTTTGTCATGTTCGTTTCATGTTCTCTATTTATTTTTGGGAATACAAGATACGCGTTTCGCCCCTGTTATCCTAAATATTTCAATAATTCTTCAAAATTATCAATTGTTGCTATGCAGTTTTCGATGGCAGGATGTTGCGTCTCAGTATCGTCCCACGACTTCCCATTTATCCAAATAGTCTGACAACCGATGGATTGTGCAGGAGCAATATCCTTGCTCACCGAATCACCTATCACCACACACTCTTCGGGCAAAAGACCTAACGCTTCAACTCCCAATTCAAAAATTGCAGGATCGGGCTTGCTAACACCCACTGCTGCCGATTCTATGATAACAGAAAAAAACTCCGCTAACCCGAATTCCTGCAAAACAGTCTCAATGTTTCCATAAAAATTCGAAACCAGTGCCATTGGATATTTTTTCGACAATGCCTCAACAGTTTTCGCAGCTTTCGCTGTTGTTTGTTTCGCGAACTGATAGCAGCGCTCTGCAACGTTATTTTCGATTTTATTTGCCCAAACAGCATCTGTCAGAAAGCCTTTTTCTTTCAAATATTCTGCTTGGAGACGGCATTTTATCACCAAAACATCTTTGAAATTATGTTCTGGTCGAATCAACGGTTGACGCGCCAAAGCTCGTTCTCCAAAAACATACGCCTCTCGAAATTGTGCCTTCGTAACGAAAATTTGAACCTCTCCGTAAGCCTCCCAAAGCACTTCTGCCCAGTGATGCCCGTTGGTGTCAATCGTTCCTCCGTAATCAAAAAGCAATCCCTTTGTCATAGCCCCGCAAAAGTATAACTTCTAGAACTCATTGCGAAACAATTTCGAATAAAAATGTTCGCTGATTCGCTCATGTTTCAACCACAAGTAAAGTAAAATTGCATTTAACACAGTAAATTCAAAAATAAAATATAGTATTGGCATTCCTAAAAATAGGGCAACAAATAATGCAATGACTCTTGTATTGAAGGTCAAAATATTACAATATTTCATCAAAGGTTTACTTACTAAGCGAAATTCATCAGTCAGTTTTTGAGGAATATTATCTACATATTTAATACGCAACAGATTGTAGAATTGCTGTAAGTGTGGGGTTGATTTTTCTTGCGCAAAAGTATAATTACCATACATATAGACAGAAAATGTATTAAGGAAATCCTTTCTCCACGACAAGATTTTGTATTTTTCTTTTTGGACTTTGCTTTGAACAAATTCTTTGTTTTTATTAATAATCAATAAATGGAAATTGCGATAATAATCTGCTAATGAGGCTTGCTTTGTATGTAGATATCCGTTCAAAAACAAAAATATCCAAGTATAAATAGAATAACCTTCATTCATCAATCGAAATGCTAACATAAAATTGATCGAAATAAACCATAAGTCGCCACAAAATCCGTCTAACACCCTGCCAAATTGAGTGCATTTATTGGTCATGCGAGCTAATTGCCCATCGGCACTGTCCATCGAATTTGCAAGTATCAGCAAAAGCATACCAATTACATTCACCCAGAGCAACTCGTAATAAAACAGTATTCCTGCAGCTATGCCAATAAACATCGAAGTCACTGTGATTTGATTGGGCGTAATATGTAATGTTCTCGCCCATAATGCCATCTGGTAACCAATAGGACGATAAAATACGATATCAATCCATTCCTCTGTGTCTGCAGATTTCAATGTCGACTGTAGTGTTTGCTTTTCCATAATTTTAAAATTCATAAACTTCACTAATTATTTTTACCATCGCCGCCGCCGCCTCTTCTCGACAAGGTTTAAAACTCGGAAAATCATTAAAATCTATTACCTGAATCTGACCATCGGCAGAGACAATAGCATCGCCACCCCATATCTGCAATCCTAAAACTAAGGCGGCTTTTCTGCAAATGGATTCGAGTTGGATTTGGTCGAATTTCAAACGTGAATCGTGACCGTTAATAACCTCCTGACCAAATTTGCTGTGATTCTCTTCAAACGGATAAAACCAGTGAAAGAAATCGGTATCTGAAACACCGTAAAACTTCACAAGATTGCCTTCGAGATGTCGATTGATGACTACTTTTTTTATGCCTCGATTGGCAAATTGCAAAAGGACAGCCGGTAATTCTGTTACGCTTTCTACAAAGCAAACATCCTCATTCGTCGTTGTATGCCCATCTGAGCGTTTCACCCACATTTTCTCAAACGGCACTTTTTGCAAAATATCCTCTTCATTACTCATCAGAATAACGGTTTCTGGATGCGGAATCTGAGCAGTCAACAAAGCAATCGTCATATTAAATCGGTCACATTCAACCACAGCATTTGCCGAATTGTATACTTTCACTCCTTTCTCTTCCAAATTCATCAATTTGGCAAGTGTTTTCCACCTTCGCCCCATGTGAAAAATCACTTTTTCTTCTTGGTATTTATGTATAAAACGATTCTCTTCATATTCGTTTACCACATATCCTATTTTTTCCAATTTAGCGACCACCCTATCAAAAATTGCGGCATCATTTTCTACCGAATTCGGTGAAAATTCAGGGGAACGACGTATAGCGGCTATTGCTTTTTTATTTGTTATTTGATTAGTATCGTCAGTCATTATTTCAATTTTTCAGGTGAGATGAAGCTAAAAATCCTTCCGCTTTGGAAATATCTTCGGCATGATCCAAATCAATAATCTTCGAAAACGGGAAAGCCTGCAATGTCAGTCCCGATTCCACCAATCCGCGCTGAAACTGACGCATTCTGAGTTTTCCAGCCTCAAAGCAATCGCCCAAAACCCTCAACGAACGCGGTGTCAAGCCATAAATTCCACCAGAAATGTATTTCGCACCATCGTATTCTTTATCCAAAAATCCGGTAATCTTCATTTCAGCATCCACACCAACATAGAGCGGTTTTTCGTCGTCGATGAAGTCGGTCACGGCCATCACTCCATCGAGTGTTTCGTTTTGTTCAAAAGCCCGAATGTATTCCGAAAACTCATATTCGTAGAAAATGGTATCGACTGTGGTCAGGCAGAATTTACCATTCCCAAGAAACGGAGCCAATGCCGCGAAACTGTGCATCGAACCGGGTGTACTTTTCACCACCAGATTAAACGGGATTTTCAGTTTCAACTGCGAAACCCACTCCTGAACCTCCGTCATTTCTTCGTTGATAATCAGGCTGATGGATTCGGCATTATTCGCCAAAAAGATACGAATCAACCGTTCAATCAACGCCTCGCCGTTCACCCGTACCAACGGTTTGGGCAATGCCACGCCCTCTTGTTTGAGGCGCGATCCTTCTCCGGCAGCTATGATGGCGTAATGCATATTTTTGATTTACAATTTGTTGATTTACAATTTACAACGCACTCAAATAACTCATTGGCACATTGAAAAATTGGTATATTGTCTTCACTTTCTCCCAAAATCGGCAGGAATTTCTCCCCAGATTTTGGTTTCCCATTTTAGCAATTTGTTCGAAAAGAAATTTTCGCTGAGCCACTTTTCGGCACGTTCGATGAGGTCGAAAATCACGCCGTTTCGTTCTGTATTATCGAGTTTTGTTTTGCACTTTTTGCGACGAACCCACCCAATGGCAGTGATGCTATCGGAGTAGATGGTCATGGTGCTGTTGTTCTTTTTCAAGAAAGCCAACGCGTGAACGATGGCGAGAAATTCACCAATGTTGTTCGTTCCGTCGTGATACGGTCCAACGCGGAAAATCTCCTGCCCAGTCTGAATATAGACGCCCCGATACTCCATCAATCCGGGATTTCCAAGACACGACGCATCGACTGCCAACGCATCTTGAGTGTAAGGAGTAAGCGTAAAGTTTGGAATTTTAGGTTTAGGGGAAGATTTTGGCGACGACTTTGGTTTTCCTTCGAAAAAAGCC
This sequence comes from Bacteroidales bacterium, assembly GCA_037139375.1. Classification (GTDB taxonomy): domain Bacteria; phylum Bacteroidota; class Bacteroidia; order Bacteroidales; family UBA7332; genus CAXXIC01. The sequence continues at coordinate 40,537 of JBAXGL010000002.1, forward strand.
AATTCCGCCTCCGTAGCTGTGGGGTACGATTTGTATTTTGCGCCCTCGAAACCATCGACATGCGCTTTGCACTCCTCCCAATTGGGATAAATGCCCGGCTCGCGACCTTCCCACACGACGTAAAATTTCGATTTTTTCATTTCCACAATCACTTTATTTCTATACAAAAATAGAGATTATTCTTTAGTTATGGGTAAAATCTGCTAAATTTGCCCTTTCGATAACCGCTAACGACTTCAAAACAGATGACACGAATTTTCTTAATCGGATATATGGGTGCTGGCAAGACGACCATTGGTCGGCTCTTGGCTGCGCACCTCAACCTGTCATTTGTCGATTTGGATCTGTTTATCGAGAAGCGTTTTCACAAAACTATCAACGAGATTTTTGCCGAAAAAGGCGAAGAGGGTTTCCGGCAGATGGAACGTGAAGCACTGCACGAAGTGGGCGAATACGAAGACGTGCTGATTTCGGTGGGTGGTGGCGCGCCGTGCTTTTTCGACAACATCGGCTTTATGAACGAAAAAGGGCAATCTATCTATCTGAAAGTGAACGCCGACGTACTGGCAGTTCGCCTCAACATCGGCAAACAGAGCCGTCCATTACTCAAAGACAAATCGGAAGCCGAAATCAAAAATTTCATCGTGTCGATGCTCGAAAAGCGCGAACCGTTCTACAATCAGGCGAAACTTGTGTTCGACGCATCCGATTTTGGGGGTAAAGGCGGAGTTGAACAGACAATTTCTCTTCTCATCGAAAAACTGAACGCGCAATGAGACTCGGATTCGACGCCAAACGCGCAGCACTCAATCGCACCGGACTCGGCAACTACAGCCGATATGTCGTAGAAATTCTTGCGGATAATTCCACCGCAGACGAATACCTGCTTTATACTCCCAAACTGAAATCCAACGGCTTTTTGGATTCATTATTGAAGCTGAAAAGCGTTTCAGTCAAGACTCCCGATACTTTTTTTGGAAAAAAGCTGAAATCGTTTTGGCGCAGTCGTGGCATCGTTTCGCAACTGAAGCGTGATAAAATCGATATTTTTCATGGACTAAGCAACGAACTACCGTATGGAATTCAACGCTCTGGCATCAAAAGTGTGGTGACAATTCACGATCTGATTTTCCGTTGTCATCCAGAGTTTTACAAACCCATCGACCGATATATTTACAACATAAAGTTCCGCTACGCTTGCCGTGCAGCAGACAAAATCATCGCTGTGAGTGAATGCTCGAAGCGCGACATTATGCGATTTTACGGTATCGAAGCGTCGAAAATTGCGGTGATTTATCAAGGCTGTGATGCCGTTTTCAAGCAAAAAGTTTCGGCAGAAAAGTTGGAGGCGGTTCGAAAGAAATACGACTTACCACAGGAATTTATTCTCTCAGTCGGGAGCATCGAAGCGCGCAAAAATCTGCTTTTGGCAGTGAAAGCATTACTGCATACCAACACCCAAATCCCGCTTGTTGCCGTTGGAAAACGAACCGCTTACACCGCTGAAATCGAACGATTCGTGAAAGAAAGCAACCTCCAAAGCCGAGTAAAACTTCTACACGATGTGCCTTTTTACGATTTACCTGCTGTATTTCAACTCGGGAAACTGTTCGTCTATCCGTCGCTCTACGAAGGATTTGGAATACCGCTCATCGAAGCCATTCACAGCGGTTTGCCGGTGATTGGCGCTACGGGTT
>JBAXGL010000003.1:0-30581 GCA_037139375.1 Bacteroidales bacterium
TTCCGGTCATGTTGATGTTAATCTTACCTGGCGTATTTTTCACTACACCATAAGTAGCTGTTTTACTCGCATCAAAATCTTGCACCACATGGTCGAAAAATGCCCATTCCCAGATCACTTTTCCTGCACGATTTACTTCAACAATTACATCCAATTGCACACCTGAGTAACTTCCACCAGGAGCATTCGCAGGATTTGCACCGGCGGCCAGACATTGAGCAGCGGTATAATCTTTGTTAGCAATATACATAAAAGTAGAATCAGCCAATTTGGGATTATAAATTTTCACAAAGTCGTGATGCGGATGATAATTTGTGCGTTTTTCGGTGTACGTCCAAACCGTATTGCCATTCCAGTCGAGTTCTTTCCACACATTCGAATTACTCGGATCTCCGCCTACGGCATCGAGCAGTGTTCCGGCTTCGGTGAATCGTGGGTTTGTGCCTATTTTCCACGAATGAACCACATGACCCTCCATATCAACCAAATAACTTGTACCTCCCGAACCAAAAAGCGTGTATCCATTGTAGGCTTTGTCGCTATTCCAATAGCGTGTTTCTGTGGGTGTAAAGAAACATTCCTGAGCTACCAGCAATACAGTCCCAAAAAGGACAACAGTTAAAATGAGCAACTTTTTCATTTTGAAAGTTATTTAATGATTACCATTTTTTTCGAGACTTTTTGCATACCATATTGCAACTGTAGCATATAGATACCCGCTGCATATCGAGTTGCATTCCATTCTTCTGTATGAATCCCTGCATCTGCTATTCCGTCATACAACGTTGCCACACATTGCCCAATTGAATTAAATATTTTGAGCGAAACGTCATTGGCTTGAGGCACAGAAAACTGAATATTCGTAGTGGTTTTGAATGGATTTGGATAGCTTTTGAGCATAATCCTATCTAAGTCATCAGCCTTAATCTCATTTATTGCTGTTGCATTTTTCGAATTATTTCGTGCCACTCTGAATCCGATGTGATACCACGGATGATTAGGATCTTGTGGTCCTCTGAAATACGATGGATTACGGTTCGAAACACGAGAATGACCATCATCTACGCCATTCACAATATCGCCATTATACCAGTTTCCTCCTCGCATTCCCTTATATTGTTTACCATCAGGCATGGGCGAACCAGCTCCGGCATCAGGTCCTTTCGGATTATCTGTCGGACTGTTGGCGTAATAAGTCGAAGAGTACCAATCATTAATAAATTGCCACACATTGCCTGCCATATCTTGCAGTCCGAAACCATTGGTACTACTAGTCGTCTGATAGGTTGCGGCACTACTTGGCCAGTTGTAGTCTGCTTTTTGTTTGAGCTGACCATCGTAAAAACCAACCGGCGTGGAATAAGGATAAGCTGCTGCACTTGTGCCTTCATAAGGATCAAGCGAAACAGTCCAGTTCGCCTTGGTAATATCGCCATCGTTTCCCCACGGATAGTTATAATATGGATTGTATTTACCTCCCCGTGCGGCATATTCCCACTCAGCTTCGGTGGGTAATCGGTATCCATATTTCGTAAAATCACACACGCCTGTTTTCAGATTATAACATTCTGTCAATCCGTTTTGAGTGCTCAACCAGTTGCAAAAAGCAATGGTGCCATACCACTTCACACCCACCATGGGGTGATTGGCTCTGAAATCAGCCATCGAAAACACTTTGCCATCGAAACTGATGCTATAATACGATGCATATTGGTTGGTGTAGCAATAAATGGAATCCAGTCCGACACCATACACAATATTGCCTTTCACGGTGATTAGTCCGTTTGCAAAGGCAGCATTGAGGTACGTAAGATATTGTTGGTTCGTAACGTGTGTTTTTGCCATCAGAAACGAGTCTATTTTTACATCATGAAGCGGAAGTTCGTCGCTCGTGTGCTTTGGATCGACAAACCCGATGTGATCGCCCATAGAAAATGTTCCGCCAGGAATAATGGCTTCGGTGATGTTTAGACTCTCATTATCCATTCCTCCTCTCACCAAAATCACATATTCATTCAATGTTTTATCATTATAGGTCACTACCCCATAATCAGTATTAAAATCCCAGGCAATGGATGGTGTCTTATATTGGCTAGTTGATGACCAATAAAATGCAGATGTCACAATATTGGGGAAATAGGTCTTATTGATGGAGGGTTTCACCCGCGAAACGTCGTTCAACGATTGCAACTCTTTGATGTTGGGCAGTCGCCAATCCGTTTTGCCACCCAATGTCACCGTTTTGGCATAAGCCAATGCACTTTCCCATGTCATTGCGGTGGTCGATGATGATTTTTGCCAGGTCAATCCAGTGTAGTTGTCTTTGATGGTTCCATCACCTTTGTCAGTAAAATGTTCGACCGAAAAGGTGGTCGTAATCGGATTCCGCACTGCACGAACATGGAAATGTTTCGTACCTCCAGCGCTCAATGTCTCTGTTTTAGGATGATTGCCGATGCCGCCTCCTGCATTCGTTGCCCAAATATTCGTTGTACTTCCAGGTTGTCTATCGCTACTCCACCAATATTCGGCAAGCGTTTTGGTAAAAATAGTCGTGTTCAATGCCGGATTGTTGCTGTCAAACAAATGAATGCTAAACAACTCCTGTGCGGTCGGAAGTCTCCAATCGGTGTAGCCACCAAGTGTCAGCGTATCGCAATAGACAATCGCATTTTCGTAGGTCATTTCGCCCCCATCGGTTTTTTGCCAAATCAATCCGGTGTTATTATCCGTTATTGTTCCGTTTCCATTGTCCTTAAACGACAGGGGATTGATGGTATAGTCGGCATCTTCTCCACTTGTAGTGGTATAGCTAACGGTTTGTCCGGTATCGGGCAACTTAAAGGGTACCAGTTTTTGAGCCTGCAGGGTGCAAACTAACCAAACCAATGCAAAAGAGAAAAAGAATCTTAGCATAATGTCTTTAATTATTAAATCACAACCTTTAAAGTTTGAGTTATTTTCCCCGAACTGATACGTACCAAATACACACCATTACTCAAATCGTCAGGAAGTTTAAATTGCGTCGTTGCTTCCGATTGTTTCAGCAATTTGCCTGTGATTCCGAACAGTTTTATATAAATAGGCGCTTCGGTTTGCGATTGAATATAGACAACTTTACCCGATTGAAAAGCTCTTAGTGTGGATGATGCTTCAAGGGTAGAAATCGCATCTGCAGCTTTTGGTTTTACATAAAATGTGCGACGTATGTTTCCATTCACTTGTCCGGCTGCCGCGTTATCCACATGATAGCCTCCTATGTAATCGACCTTCACGCTATCTCCCAACATCTTCACATTGATGTGACCAGAGCAGGGCAACAATGTCCCTGTCACATAGCCGTATCCAGCCGCACTTGATGTAGAAGTATAAGTTGGAAGCGACGGCTGCGGAACTTCGAGATAGACAATGCCATCCTTAGGTTGCTCCACATAAAGGTGGTCGTGTCCGTGAAAAAAGATTTGTACGCCATTTTCCACCATAATCTGATGTATCGGTTTTCCCCATCCCGGCCTGTAGGTATCAAAGCCATACGAACCGTCGGCATTTTTCCCTCCCATTTCAGCTAAATCCACTCGTTCAGATCCTCCACGACCTTCCTTGTCGCCTCCCACAATCTGGTGCGAGAAGACAAATTTATATTTCGCCTTGCTGCCTTCGAGAGTAGCTCGAAACCAATCATACTGTGCTTTGCCCAAGGTAAATCCCCACGCATCGCCAGGTTTAGTTAAGGTGTTTTCATACGGATCTATCACCACAAACAATGCATCACCCCAATTCCAAGCATAATAATTTTCGCGTTTACCGAGGTATAAATCATTCAAGTCGTTACCCGTATAAAAACTGTTGGGTTGAGGGTTAGGATAGTATTTTTTTCGAATGGAATTTGTCAGATTAAACTCATCATTGGCGTTATTCGTATTCAACCAACCAAGCTCACCTTCGTGATTGCCGACCACGATAAACAAAGGCATCGAACTGCACACATTATCCCAAAAATTGCGATATAGCAGGTTGCGTTGTTCAATATAATAACTGTTGACGAGAGGAAATTTCTCTGTCATAAAGTTATCACCCAAATCTATCAAAAAGTCTGGATTCAGTTTTGCCTCATTTTGAAGTGTATTTCTGAATGTGTAGTAATTAGAGTTTTCGTCGAGGTGCGGATCAGCTTCCACGGCAAAAGAGAAATTGGCTCCTGCTGCTCGTTGAGTCATAAAATGCCCTGCAGTAAAGGCTTTAAAAGCAGATTCACCCTGCAAACGATAATTAACCTGATAATAATAAGTCGTGTTTCCAGTCAGTCCGTCGAGGGTAATCTCAATGGGGTCATTCGCAATATATTGAGCAGATGGTGTTTGCATCGATAGATTATTTCCATCGGTGCCGTAAGCAATATACACCTCCATCGGTTTGTCCGAAATGGCATTGAACACAATCGTTTTGTCGGTAGGCGCTCCCAACAGACCAGGTGCTACAAAATCGCCATAGTACCGAATATCTACTTTATACACCGACAGACCAGCAGTGATGTAAAGTTGGTTGTTGAATTTTCCCCCGAAGCACAGATTGCGCACCCGTTCTCCTACAGGTAAAGTGATTGAACCTACCAACGCAGCACTTTTGTCGTAAATCTTCACCCCGCCATCTCCAAATGCCACAAAGATATTGCCAAACACATCCGACGTGATGCCGTCAATCTCTCCTGTGCCGGCCACTTTCAGAAACACCTTCTTATCTTTGGTCACGTCCACTTGGCTCTCGCTCTTGAGGTTGTAGGTATAAATCGTATTGGTGCTGCTTTCGCACACATAGAGCGTTTTCCAGTCTTGAACAAAGGTCAATCCGTTGGGCTTCACCAAAGTGCTATCAAGCAATACCGGAGCAGTGGTGGCATTATACGGAATGCAATACAACCCTTGGAACGTCAACTCCCGACCTGTCACACCAAAATCGGGATCTGTAAAGTAAATCGAACCCAAATAGCTGAGCGCCACATCATTCGGTCCGTTCAGTTTTTTTCCTGTCCAACTACTCATCAGCGAGGTCATTTTGCCGAGTGTATCCATTTTTGCTACATCGCGCGTGCCTTGCCGACAAACCACAAAATCGTTTTTCTTGGTTACAATAATGCCATTGGCATTGCCCGATGGAGAAACGAGAGCTTTCAAACCCTGCGCTTCGTTCCATTTGTAAATTTTATTGCCATTGATATCGCTGAAAACCAAATAACCATCAGGATGCCATGTCGGACTTTCGGTAAACTGCAACCCTGTGACAATTTGCACCGGTTGAAGGTTATCAAAAATGCCTGCGATTGCCGAAAGGGAGCATGTAAGCATCACACCCAAAAAGAAAATTCTATTTTTTATGTCGATTCTGTTCATAAAGCACTATTTTTATTGATGAATTCCAAGTATAGAAAAGTATTCCAACAAACAAAAATAATGAAAGAATTGAACATTGATTCAACCAATCAACGAAACGGCTGGTTTTATCTGCAAGATTAGACTTTTGCTCTGTATGAGCCTATGCTTAAATACAAAATTCCCCTACAAACAATTCTGTTTATAAGGGAGTTAGACGAAAATAAGGTGACAAATAATCAATAACGTAATGCTGATTCGTTCATCGAAAAGACAACATATCAATCCTTCATATACACTTCTGTCTTTAGTCGAAGCCAGCCGTTGACCCACTCTTTCGAAATCAGTTTGCAATAGAAAAACTTCCCTACATCCATCAGTCGTGCGATGATTTCGTTTTGCTCAGCGGGTATATAGCCTAGCTTCTCTGTCTCGAAGTAGATGGCCACGGCATTCGAGTCGTATCGATTATCCTGCTCACGCACCAACCAACACAACTGCTCCGGAACTAGCAAAGGCTCCAACTCATCGATCTTCTTGCGGTACGTGGTGCCTGCCACCTGTGTCTCTATCAGAAATACATCTTTCATAGACGGCGTCGCTTTTTGATACTCCTCGACCAACACCGACAACATATCTGGCGTAAATTTCCCTAAATCATCGCTATTATCAAAGTCATTGGTAGCTGGATGATCTTCTGTATCGGCATTGTCTGCGTAAAAGTCGGAATATCTATCTTTGTTCCACTCTTCATCAGTCAGGGGTTCAGCCTCAGTTCCATCACCTATATATAATTTAGAATCTCGTAAATACAATGCTACACCCCTTTCAACATAGCACTTTTTCAAATAATATGTATACGGATAAATGCAAGGTATTACCTCTCGACCGGTTTTGTCTATCACACCCATTTTCGACCGACCTTTTGCACCATACTTTGAAACGACAGAGTAGTTTTCAGAAAACGTCAATGCATGATCATAAGGAGCAAGGTCTATCACTTTATTACCCTCCTTATCCAAGAAAAACCACTCATCCTCTATTCGTGTTTTAAGAAGACCACTTTCAAAATGATTAGGAAGGTGGTATTTTAAGGGAATAATCAGTTCTCCTTTTGTGTTAATGTAGCCCCACTCATTATTCGCCCAATTACCCATCCTGACGGCAGCCATACCTTCGTGAAAATCATGCACATTGCTATAGATAAGAGGAATCACGACTTCACCTTTTTCATCGACAAATCCGCACTTTCTATCCTTCCGAGAGCCAGTCTTCACCCTCCGAAAACCCTCTCTTAACTTACCTACAAATACATACTCTTCATTCATTCGTAAATCAAATATGGCTGATTAAATGCAACAGGTTGAAATCGCATCATTCTATTGCGTTGGATTTCAATCCAATGCGGCGATAGATGCCACAAAATCGTCATACAAATCCCTGAACGATGCAGGCAAATAGCTCAATGCCTTATCTGAAATCGCTGTCGGTATGCCATAATAAGCTTCGGCAATCGAACCCGTAATGCAAGTCAGCGTATCGCTATCGCCACCCAACGAAATGGCGAGTCGAATCGCATCTTCAAAATCTTCGCTGTCGAGAAAGGAAATAATCGCCTCGGGCACGGTACCCTGACAAGTCTCATCGAAATGATAATGCGGACGAATATCATCGCAACTCCTATTCAGATTATAACCCGTCAGCTCCTCCAGTTTTTGGCGGATGGTCGGTTTAGACTCACCCTGACGCGCCCAATAGATGGCAGCAGCCACCGCCTGTGCGCCTTTTATCCCTTCGCGATGGTTGTGCGTAACGGCGGCACACCGCTTCGCCATCTCCATTGTTTCTTCGAAACTATCGAACGCCCAACCCACCGGCGCCACCCGCATAGCCGACCCATTGCCATAGCTGCCATAGGGTGCAGGCGCATCGCTCTTCACCCATTTGGCAAACGACAGGCCATATCCACCCATCGGATGCGGAAACTGCCGACAAATGCGCTGTAAAACAACACCGTATTCCTCCGAAGTCCGTTCGCCATCGCACAACAACCACTCTGCCGTGGACATCGTGCAGATGCTATCGTCGGTATAGTCGCAATCAGCATGAAACAGTTCAAATTCTTTGCTCTTGAACATCTTAAATTCAAACCGCGACCCTACAATATCTCCAATAATTGCTCCTAACAAGATTGTTTTAATGTAACTAATGATTTATTCTAAATAGACTTATCTAAGAAAACCAATAATATCATTCTTTTTTAAGACATCAAATTTATCTAAATATAAGCAAACCCCAATCAAAAAGATATAATTAATTTTAATAATTAGTCCTATTTAAATTAGATATATGCTCAACTATCTAAAAGAACAAATAAAACTCAAAATAAAAAATTAACACAGAATAAATTTATTGAGCAGAACATTATATATTACAAAGCGTTATCTTTGTAAATATTTAATTTAAATGGGACAACTCGATTACATAAAAGAGATAGCCAAATATGGTCTGGAAAACGATCAGGATAGGCTATTGTCTGTTGTGAACGACCTGATTGAGTATTCCAAGAAAACAAAGAAAGTAAATTTTGCCATTCAGCTTCAATCAATTTTAAAGGAGTCTATTAGGCAACAAAGTACCAATAGCCTGACAAAAATAGGGTCTAATACCTATTATGATAGGATTGAAGATAAGGAGGTTTCAGATTTAATTCTTGAGAAAATTACCTCTGATTATCGATTGGAAAACATTGTTGCTGATAAAGAAATTATGACTAATTTGGTGTCCTTTATTGAAGAACACCGAAAGATTGAATTGTTACAACGATTCGATTTACCTGTTGCGAATAAACTGCTTTTACATGGCCATTCAGGTTGTGGGAAAACTCTTGCATCTTATGTGGTTGCAGGTGAACTACATAAAATGATGATTGTAATCAATATCGGAGCTATTGTTTCTTCCAAACTTGGAGAAACGAGTAAGAATCTAGCTAAGATTTTTAGAAAAGCAGCGGTTGAAGATTGTATTATTTTTCTCGATGAATTTGACAGTCTGGGTAAGGTTCGCGATTACAGCCAAGACCACGGAGAAATGAAGCGTGTAGTTAATACCATTTTGCAGCTTTTCGATTATCTACCTCAGAGCAGTATTGTTATCGCCGCTACCAATCAGCGCGACATGTTGGACGACGCCCTACTGCGTAGATTCGACAATATCATTGAATTCTCTCTTCCTAGCGAAAAAGAAATCAAAGCATTGATTGACCTAACGCTCAAAAATGGCCGTTTTGTATTCGACAACAAAACTTCAGCAAATAAAATTGCCAAAGAAGCACAGGGTTTGTCGTATTACAGCATTCAAAAAACACTGATTACCGCTATTAAGCGCAGTCTGTTTGCACAGGAAACACCTGAAAATATGCTTTCAGCTAAAATTAGCACCTCTATCTGGAAGCAACTTATTGAAGTGGAGAAAAAAGCTCTTGCCCGATAATATTAAGCCTCCAATACCGCATCTGCACTTGCATCGGCTATTACTTCAAGTTCATTAATCAGCACTAGTTCCTCGTACAACCGACCTGTTTGAAGTTTAAAATTCTCCTCAATATTGATAACCAACGAGAAAGGATATTCGGTAGGATAGCGAGCCAAATCTGACTGCAACAACTGAGCAGTTAATCTGCTTTGCACTGCCAATTTTAGCGTACAGTTCTCTTCTGTCAGATTCTTTACATCAATCCAAAAATCCATTTTCTGGCAATTAGAATAAGGAATTGGTTTGGATTTATACCTTCCACTTTGCGACCATTTCATATTAGATTTAATTAATGAATTAATTCTTTTTCCTGGTGCATTGATTTGATTGCCCGTTTGATCCCTGAAAAACCCAAATGCCATATGAATTGGGTTGTACGATAATTGATTGTGTTGAATGGGTTTAAAACTAAAGCAGAGTGTTGCACTGCATTTCAAAATACCCTGACTTCTTCCCAATGTTTCTTCAATCAAATATTGTGGAAAATGAACAGGATATATTTTCATCTTATCATTTTCAATTTTATCTTCTAAAATAAGCGTAGGACTACCTTCCGAAGAAAATAAGCTTCGTTCTACATCAACAAACCCATTTCCGGCAATTCTATGAATAAGTTTTTTTAATCTTATACTCGTTTTAATGTTTTCCATCGATGCTCCGTTTACAATCAACGCTTTAATAGTTTGCATTTTCAAGTCAGGATATTTCCCTTTGATTTTTGCGGCAATATTAGCTGTAAGTGGTGCTGAAAAACTGGTTCCACACTCTTTAATAAAACCGTGAGCCGGATTCGCGGATAAAATATGCATCGCAGTATCATCGTCATAATCCAAATAAGCTCTTTTTTCAATTAAATCGCCACTACAATCGATCACATCGGGTTTAAAGTACCGATTGTTCGATTTCTTAGCACTCAGCACCAGACTTAAATCCACGTGCCCTTTTCGGGTAAAGAGTGTCGGATATTCCCTGCCGGGTGAACAACCTAAAAAAGCTCCGGTTCTCAGATTCTCCGCAGCTCCTCCCACAGTTACATTATTCAAACTATCGGAAGGTGTGGACAAGTTAGTGTGTGGATTATCAAAATAATGCAAATCATAGGTGCTGTTTTTATTCACAGCATCGTTGTTGTTAGCCGTACATATGAAAATCAAACTATCTGTTTCATAAGCAAATTTATCCAGCAAATACGTGTACGACGAAAATGCTTCGTTTACAGCTTTTGGGCTGTTGTAGCAAGTAGTCAGAACAAAAATTGTTAACTCAGGATACTTCGCTTTTGCAGCATACAACATTTCAATTATTCTGGCTTCCGACAAATAACCACTACCTGTATCCGACAGTTTAAGCGATAACAATTTAGCATCGGCCCTTACCTCTCCATTAAATTCATTCAGATGATTCTCCCGACCCAAAGCCGCCAGTGCGGCTACCCCTGTGCCATGACCATGTAGCAGTCTGCCGCCAGCTGTATCTGTCAATGGATTACCCGCAAGGGTAAATGAAGTGTCCTGTAATGTAATCTCTGCTAACGGGGTTTGCATACTGATACCTGTATCTAATATGCCGATTAAAGGCAAATCCTCATTTGCATTCAGAATCCGAAAACCATATTCACGCTTAATGACATTAAAATTAGAAGGTCTCACCACTGAGGATAAAGAACAGGTGATGCTTTCTACAATATCAAAATTATCGGCTATTTTTTGAATTATCTCTGGACTTGCTCCAAATATTTCTATTCGGTTGTTTTCTCTGTCTACCGAAAAGGTTACATCATTTCCTTTCAGAAACAGTTCTATTGCATTCAGCAATGCTTGCTGTATCTTGAAGTCGAGAGGTAAATCTACAGTATTCAGCACCACAACTTCGCCAGTTTGCTTAATATCAAAACGAAGTATATCCGACGAAGTGAGCAGCTTAAAATTGTTGATATATGTAATTTTATTCGAAAAAGTAGCACCTTCGTCGTTCATTAACCATCTTTGGGCAAACTGCAATACACTTTCTGTAAAGTTTTTGAACTTATGCTTTTCTATAACAGCAAATAATACTTCTTTACCAAAATTACTTACAGATACAGCTTCCAATCCAAAGTCATTAAACCATTGAGAGAAAAAATCGCTTAGCACAAACTGATCTAGAAAAGAAATTCGAATAAATTCGATGTTGGCTGGTACATCTATAGAGGTATCACGTTTCGCTTGTCTTTCATTTCTATCTACAGCAAATTGTGCACGACATGCTTCCAGCCTTTGAGCCATTGGGATATAATTAGGAACAACAGGTTCTTCGTCCACTTCTTTCTCTCCAAAACCAAAATTAAACTTCACTTTGGTAGTCTCTGCAAGCTGTTTGTGTCCTAATAATCTGAGGTGGTTAAGTTTGGGCATAAGTTATGTAAGTTTACTATTCAAATAATTGATAAATGCACTGCACGTAATCAGCATAAATAAAGCTTCATCTGCCGTTGGAAGGAATTCTCCAGTTTCATCCATAAGAGAGTGCCGAATTCCTGTAGTAGGGTCATTTGTGTACCCATATAATTTTTCGAATGCCTGCTTTATTAGATTTGGTATTTTAACACCTTTATCATCCATTTTCTTAAAGTTTAATCCTTTTTCACCTGTTATTTCTCTAATTAGAGCTTCAACTGCTGTAATGGATTCTTTAATTGAGTTTCGATAATCTGCTTCGGGACGTTTTGCATAAAGCATTAAAGCATTATTTAAATGCAATCTAACATTATCTTTATTATTTTCAATAGCTGATTCTATTGTATTAATTTCTTGCGCGGAGGTAATTTCAACTATCTGATTTTCAACTATTCTATAGCCAAATTTTAATCTTTCAAATTCAGAGTTTAATATGTCAATAAATGAATCAAGAAAAGATATTGAATATGGATTCTCATTAATTGCACCAAGTGTTGTCTCAACCAAGTCTAGTTTTTCAAACCAGAATTTTATTCCATTTTCAATATACTTTGTAATTTCATTACCGTACCCATTGTATTTATCTTTTCTAAGATTTAAAAAATAACACCATATATATTCATCAATTTCAACGTACACTTTATTACCAATTTCTCTTTTCAAAATATCATAACAGCTACAAATAGCATTTTGTATTTCTGGAGTTATTCTTTCCCTAATAATAATATCTGACGGTTTTTCGTATCCGTAGCGTTCTGAAAATTTCATATCATTGTACAATTATATTTTAAATTTATCTCCATCTCCCTTCCCCCTCCACAATCCGTATCTCGTCTACCGTTAAGCCATACAGCAGATAAACCAAATTGTCGATTTCGGATTCTTCTTGAACACACTCATGATTTGCTTGTTTTTTTAAAAGGATTTTATCAACTATACTTTCAATTTCTTCTGTGTATATATTCATTTCATTTGGTACTGCAAATTGCTGAATATCTCTTATCATAATTTGCGGAAAAGTATCTTCATTCGTTATTTGAAATTTCTTTCTGAAATACCACCCTATAAATTTTGAGTTTAAAACGCCTAACAATGATTTATAACGAATCTTTGCGGCATCTTTTTTTAGTTTCAATACAAACAAAAGTGTATTACAATACGAAGTATAAGAAATGTAATTAGCAATTAATGTTTTGCCTGTGATTTTCCGAATAAGAATTTTTTCGCCTTCAAAATTTAAGGGGAGTCGCGGAGCTGCCAACCAAGCACCGTAATGAATCCAATTACTATCATTCCATAATAATGAGTAATAGCCAATATCTTTTCCGTCAAAAAAGGGAAGCCAATCTTTCGTTTTTCTTTCTTTTGAAGTAAATGGTTTTGTATCTCTAATTTCAGGTGTTTGAGCTGGGTTACCTTTCCCGACTTCATACGCTTTAATTCCTGAAAACATTTCTGCAAAAGATTCTACAGAAGGGAACTTTTTATCAATTTTAGAAATAATTTCTAATTCAGTGGAGTTGCTTTGAAGATTAAAACAATTTGTTTCGAACCAAATTTTACTATTGATTGAAAAACTACGAATAGGACTTTTTAAATCTTGAATTAAAATTTTCTTATCAAACGTTTTAACCAAAACATTAACGGTATTATATTCTTCATTTGAAATTTCTTTTTGTAAAAACAACAGAGTTGTATCAACTGTTGCATCTACAAACACGTTTGAAGGTAACAATGTTAATTCATTGACTTTGGTATTTTTCAAAATATATTTTCTTATAGCTTCAGTAAAACCAAGATTTAATATTGTGTCTGGTATGATAAAGCCAAAATGACCTGACTTGTTTAAAACAGTAATTGCTTTTTCAATAAACAAAGTATAACTTTCTCCACGCAGATTAAATGTCTTATATAAACTTTCGTAGAAATTGCCATTTTCTTTATTGAAGTTCACCCCATACGGTGGATTCCCAATCACCACATCAAACCCCACAAATTCACCTTCATCATTCAGCACCTCAGGGAATTCGAAGCGCCATTCAAAGGCGTTTTCATAAATCTTGTTGTTGCGAATCTCTTCGAGTTCGGTCTCTAGTTTCTGCACTTCGGTTGTCAAGCGTGCTACCTCTTTGTTCCAAATCGTTTTCTCCTTTTTCGATTGTTCGAACAGCGATGTCTGCGTGGTAAGCGACAGCAATTCTCCACGCATTTTGTTGAGCTTCACCAGTCGTTTATCATTCATCGCCACTTGGCTTTCGAAGTCGTTCTTGATTTGTGCAATCAATCGCTCCATCTCCCGCTTCTGCTCCTTATTTCTCGCATTTCGGTAGGTCTCCACTGCCAGTCGATAACTATCTATCGTCCATTTACTGCTCTTAAGTGCCTTCTTCAAATCGGCATCTAGCGCATAGCGGCTAATCAGCGAATTTCCACATTTGATATTGATATCGATATTAGGCAGCGTCTCCAGTTCGCGTTGTAGAGACAGTTCGTGGCCTGTCTTGTAATACGCATTTTTCAACAATTCGATCCACAACCGCAACCTGCAAATTTTCACCGAATTGGGATTGATGTCCACACCAAACAGGCAGCTCTCTATGATTGTTTGTTTTTCGTGGAAAAGTGCCTCTTGCATCCGCTGGCTATCTTTGTTGTTGGGGTTGTAAGCAAACGGTTTCCCGTCGTCGTCATACACCATCAATTCGTCGTTTTGCACCTCCACGTGATACTCTTTCAACCGCTTCCCATCTCTATCCGACAGAATTTTGAGTTCGCTCTTCACAGCTAGTATCTCATTGAGTGCCGACACCAGGAAGTGCCCCGATCCTACTGCAGGGTCGCAAATCTTCAGGTCGTTCACTATTAGGTTTGCCTCCGCCCGATCCTCTATTTTATCGTATAGGTCGTCTAGCTCTTTGCAGTTCCACCCTTTGGTATCGTTAAATTTCTGCACCACAGCGCGTCGAATGGTCTCGCGACACATATACATGGTGATGAATCCGGGCGTGAAAAACGAACCGTCTTTGTATCCGTTTATCTTCTCGAATATCAGCCCCAATACCGAGGCGTTGATCAATGTCTTGTTGTCTTCCTGTATATCTTCCGACCCATCGCTTGCGAAATCATACGCATCCAGAAAAGCAAACAGATAGCCTAGCGCATCCATCTCGCCAGTGCGTTTGCCTCCATTGTTGTTTTTCAATACGGTTCCACTCACTATTGGCAAGGTGAAGTCTTTCAGCTGACTCACAAACAACCCGTCGTGCTCCAAGTCGGTTGGTTCAAAAAGCGAACTATTCAGATAAGGTACTTTGGCAAAAACCTCTTTCACGGACTCGATTCTATCCGATGGTGTTTTAGCGAGCACATTGAAGAATAGCGCATTCAGATCATCGTAGTTCTTCACCTTGCCACTATCGAGAAAAGCATATGACTTGTCGCCTTTGTGATAGCTGATCAATTGGGCTTCGAGCAGTTTCATAAACAAAATGCGATTGACCCACGTGATAGCGAGTTCAAGCGCAACGTTATAGATTCGTTCTGCATAATTATCGCCAAATCGCGAAGGTTTTTCTAGTCGCCCAATTTTGTCTAAAGTATCGAGCTGTAAAATAGCATTCTCAATCAACGAACCTTTGTCGAGTTCGCTCTCTTTTTTGCGAACAATCAGTTGTTTGCCTCCCTCTTTTGTTTCCGTTAGTCCGATGATGTGGAGCAATTCCGAATAAAACCGCTTATCCAGACTGTTGCTATCATTGGCAAACGGCAATTTTAACAGATGCGAAGGACTCAGCAATTTATAGAGCGCAATCAACTGATTATCATCTTTCGGGTCGTCGTTGTTCAACGCCTTCAGGTAGTCCTTCAGTTCGAAATGGGTGAATGTAATTTCTTGTGAAAGATTGGCAATAAACGGCGCGGCTATCTCTTTGTAGAAGAAGTCGGTGGATAACCCTCCTGCTCGCTGCTCTTCGAAATCGGTGAAACGCTTCACCAACGATTTGTTCTGTGCAAATAGCTTTTCAAACAATTGAGCATCGAAAACATACCACTCAACGATGTTCGTGACAATCAAATATTTCAGTTCTAGATTTTTGTGTGTTATGCGTTCGCGCAGAAAGTAGAGCACCAACTCCTGAAATGCTTTGGTATTCACTTGCTCTTTGCGCACCATCTCTGCCTTGTTGGTTGGCTTTTTTGCCTCCACAATTACGCCTACCGTGGTGCGAGAATCCTTCCCATTGTGTATCACCAAGTCGTTTCGCCCTTTGGTATTGATAAAGTGGCTCTCCTTGTAGTAGGTATCTTTTAGGAAATCAGACACCAGATTCTTATGAAACTCTTCGCTCTCGCCGTCACTCATCGAATCAATCAACCGCTTCATGTTCGATTTAAACAACTCAATATCACTGCGGGTGGGCTTAGCTTTCAAATAAGCTTTATTCAGAGCTTTGCGGGGAGTTAGAAGATTCAACTGCATACTTCGGTACTGATAATTGGTAGTTTGATATTCGATTTACAAATTTAAGAAAAATATTATCCCTAGCAAATACATTTTTTTGGCATTACGACAATATATAAAAGTTGATCAAAAAAATCACACCAAACTTGTAAGTTTTTAATAATAGTGCTAATTTTGTTCTTCAAATATCAAATTCAATGAAACCAACTAAAATTACAGATCGCAATATTGAAATCATAAAAAGATCTATCGATTTTTTGAGTGAACTGTCAAATATTGAGCACTACTGGACGCTATACAAATCATCTGACAAGATTATTTCAAAATTACGCGAAAATTTGGAAAGCCTATGGTTAATTGCTTGCACCGATATTTCTAATGAATTTTTAGCATCTTGCGACAATGTTGATGAAATAGGGGGTTTAAGTCGACTATTCAAAATTCGATTTAAGAAAATTTTGGAATGGAAATCAAAATCACCAATTGACATTAGAATTTCGAGCCTTGATAATGCGGTTATCCTTAACCATTTATTTAGTGTAATTGGGATAAATGAAGGGCAACTAACAGAGAATAAACAAAAAGAAATCTACGATTTATATCTTCAGAATTTTCTGTATTTAGCTATGATTAAAAAGAAACTTCTCGAATTGTTCGAAGAGTGGGAGGCAATGGAATCAAGCTCTAATAACAAATTCATTGCTGAAAAATTAGAAAACAAGGAGACAAACCCAAGATCCAAATTCCGCCTATCCCAAAATCGCAAAACCGACTTCATCAAAATCATCAGTGCGATGTACGACACTAGAATGTTCGAGACCGAAGACGGCTACATCGCCAACAACAAACAAGAACTCATAAGCGAATTCGGTCGTCTCCTTGGCGAAGATTTCACAAAATACAGTGTATCCCTCTCCCAAAGCAAACAAGTCAGTAAATAAACCTTCCTCAAACCCTTCACCGACATCCGAAAGAGAGCCGAAGAATATTACGACAAATAGATTGCCATATACAATCGGCATATCATGTCTTATTTATTTCCCCAAATCTCAACTCCCAAATCCTAGCGCCGCATTGTGCCGTAAGCACATCCCATTTTGTACCGCCGTGGCTTCAGCCCGGCGATAGACACACCACCTCTCAAAACCTGACAGCGTGCTTACACCTGTCAGTGTTAAAAATCTCACATCAACAATAAGCATCTAACTATCAACACTTTACACCACACCTCAACATTAGGTTAATATTAGGTACAAGACTCACCTCCTGGCTATTCTATTCCTTTGCATCATCATTTAACACCGCAGCGACTACACGCTACGGTCAAAAAACAACGAAGATGCAAACATTCAAATTATCAAATTGCTACAAAAATCAGCCAAACGCCAACCTTCCCAACGTGCGTCCACCTCCTCGCTTCCTCTACGGATGTTCTACGAAACGACTTCCAAAAAAGTAGCAAACTGGAACTATCAATTTGATATACATTTTGTGATATTTCTTCAAATCCGTAGAATCTTAACTCCGCCTAAGAGAAAAGGCGTTAAAAAAATGGGCAAAATGAAGCGTAAAAGTCACCCTTGTTTGAGTCTTGACGTATTTCGTCAAGGCGAGTTTGGGTGATTTTAGCGAAATGTAGACCATTTTTAGCTTTTTCTCGATAGCGGCGGCATTTTTTTTACTTTTTTGCTGTAGAATTATAGCGTAGCGACAATCGCGAAGACCTAAGAAAATAAGTAAGGACTGAGCAAAAAAAGTAAAAGCCCACCGGCTTGAGGACTAAAAATTACGATTAAGTCACAAATAAATTCTTTAATCATTTTAATTTTCTTAATTCTTTAATTCTTATAAAATTATGGCAAAATTTAATTCAACGACGTTCGGAACAATCTCCGGTCGTCACGGCAGCGCGGTAGCTGCTACTACAAAAGACGGTCAAAGTATTCTCCGCGTTTATCGCGCTCCTGCAAATCCTAAGACCGAGAAACAAATGAACCAACGCACCAAATTCGGGTCTGTCAACAAAGAGTTGTCTAACTATCAAACTCTTTTCAAATCGACATTCAAAAACTCGAACGGTAGATCACAAGCCGTCTCTCTCGCGCTCGCCAATGCGGTCATAGGCGAATACCCCAACTTCGCCATCGACTACAGCAAAATGCAAATATCATCTGGTCGACTGGACATCACGGCATTGGTATCAATAGCCAAAACCACGGGGTCAAATGTCAAAATCGATTGGGACAACACCGTTGATGGTTCCGACAGTAGCAATGAAGACAACGTCAATTTCGTCTTCATCAACACCCATTCCAATGTCGCCATCCTGCGCGAAAACCAGGCAATCCGTTCAGCCAGTTCTGCCACGCTCGAACTTCCTGCTGTGTGGGAAGGCGTCGAACTCCATTGCTGGATCTACTTCACGGCTCCCGACGGAACAGTCAGCTCCAATAGTCAGTACATCGACCTATTGAGCTTCTAATCACATCTATCTATAATTTTAATTATAGGTTAGATAAATTCGGAGAGGGTGCATTTAAGAGATGCGCTCTCTCTTTCATTTCATCCAGATGAATATCAACCCGAAAATAACCATTCGTAGTTTTACGAAAAAAAAGAGAGCTAAAAACAAATGACTTGTTTTTAGCTCTCTTGATATGAATACAAAATACCGAATATCAGTGATTTTTACTCTTCACCCTGCACAATTGTTATTACACAAAGGCTATGTAATCGGTCTTTTGTCTTTGCTCTTTGTTCTTTGTTCTTTGTTCTTATGTCTTAAAAGATCTTATTTTGCAAAACTTACCGCACGAGTCTCTCTGATAACGGTGATTTTCACCTGACCAGGATAGGTCATTTCATCCTGAATACGCTTAGCGATTTCATTCGACAAGGTCTCTGTTGCGTTATCGTCAATCTTATCGGCACCCACAATCACACGAAGCTCGCGACCTGCTTGAATAGCGTAGGTTTTGAGAACTCCAGGATAAGAGAGAGCCAATTGTTCCAAATCATTCAGACGCTTCATATATGCCTCTACTATTTCGCGACGAGCACCTGGACGAGCACCTGAGATGGCATCACACACCTGAACAATCGGCGACAACAAACTTGTCATCTCCACCTCGTCGTGGTGAGCACCAATGGCATTGCAAATATCTGGTTTCTCTTTGTAGCGTTCGGCTAGTTTCATACCCAACAATGCGTGTGGTAATTCCGGCTCTTCGTCAGGCACTTTACCTATATCGTGGAGTAGACCTGCACGTTTTGCTTTCTTCGGATTGAGTCCCAATTCTGCTGCCATAATAGCACAAAGATTAGCAGTCTCACGAGAGTGTTGAAGCAAGTTCTGACCGTAAGACGAACGGTATTTCATTTTACCCACCATACGAATCAATTCGGGGTGCAAACCGTGAATTCCAAGGTCAATCGTGGTTCGTTTACCAGTTTCGACAATCTCTTCTTCGATTTGTTTGCGAACTTTCGATACCACTTCCTCGATACGAGCAGGGTGAATACGACCATCTGTCACCAATTGGTGAAGTGCCAAACGAGCTACCTCACGACGAACAGGGTCGAATCCTGAAAGTACGATAGCCTCTGGGGTATCATCTACGATGATTTCGATACCAGTAGCAGCTTCGAGTGCACGGATGTTACGCCCTTCGCGACCGATGATGCGTCCTTTGATTTCGTCCGATTCGATGTGGAACACCGTCACTGCATTTTCGATAGACGTTTCGGTACCCAAGCGCTGAATAGATTGGATAACAATGCGTTTCGCCTCTTTATTTGCAGTCAATCGAGCCTCGTCCATGATGTCGTTGATGTACGATGCTGCAGCTGTTTTGGCTTCATCTTTCAACGATTCCACCAAACGCTCTTTCGCTTCGTCGGCCGACAAACCAGAAATGGCTTCTAGTCGTTGAATCTCTTCGAAATACATTTTTTCTACTTCGCCTTGTTTCTTCTCGAGTGACGTCAGTTGTACTTCGTAGGATTGTTTCGAATTGTCTGCTTCAAGAATCTTTTTGTCTAATTCATCTACCTTTTGGTTGATTTGCAACTCACGGTTTTTGATTTTACTCTCTACCGATTGTATTTTAGCATTGCGTGCAGCCACTTGCTTCTCTAAATCAGCTTTCAAAACAATAAACTTCTCTTTTACTTCGAGTAATTTATTCTTTTTAATCACTTCAGCCTCTTTGTTGGCTTCTTCAATTATCCCTTGGAAACGAGTCTTGAAGAGAAACTTCGTACTCACCCAAGTGACAGCAACGCCTGTGATAAGCCCACCGGCAATGCATATTAATAGTAATACTGTCATGTTGTTTGGTTTAAATTATATTAAATAAAAAGCACTATCACTTATAGCAATAACGCCATAAATGTAGTGCCGGAAAAAAATAGTCTCAAAAAGTGGTAATTACTTCTCTTTCAAAAATTGCTCCAGTTCAGCATCCAGAACCTTAATTCTATCCAGTTGTGGATTAATACCTTTTTGATCTGCTAATTTCAAGTATTCGTAAACTACCTGAAACGCGGCAAAAGAGTAAAAATCTTTCATTTCCAATTCGCTATTTTCATACTTCTTCTGATAATTGGAGACTAATTCGCTCACCATTTTCGCAGCTTTTCGGACGAATTCCTCGTCTTCTTTAGCAATACTTATAGGATAGTTTTTGCCTGTAATTGTCAGATTGATAGTAAATTTATCGTCCATTGCATCTACTCGTTTAATAATGCGATGCATTTATCGATTTCCCGCACTAATTTGGTGTACCTCAATTTCGCTGTCTTGCGATCCTCTTCACTTAAGGAAAAGCCTTGTGCCAATTTAAGGTTTTCGTACTTGGCCGAAAGCTCTTTTAACGAAGCTTCCATAGTTAGAATTTGACTCTCTTTTTGAGAAACAGCACGTCTTATCTGTGCATTCTCCTCTTTCAAAGAATCGCAAAGATGCATCAACTGCCTTACTCTGGCTTCAAAATTACTTATCAGTTTGTTTTGCACTTCGGACATTCTATACCAAATTCAATATACAAAAATAGACAAATGGTTGTAATATAAAAACTATCGTAGCTGATTTTTATATAAATCTGATTTTTTTAACTATAATAACAGCAAGTCGGCAGATACACGAGCCGCTATTTCGTCACCTTGCAGATATTTCACAATCGAAACTCCGAATTCGATGGCAGACACAACGCCGATCGAAGTGATCATATTTTCAGAAATTACAACCTGCTTTTTCGAAATTGTAGCACCACGAAGTTCATCTTCAAATCCAGGATAGCATATCGCCTCACGGCCTTGAAGCAACCCCAAGCCACCCAACACTAGCGGAGCCGCACAAATAGCAGCAATAGGAATTCCAGCGTCACTAAACTTCTTCAACAAATGCTTTAACGGTTCGTGTTGGTTCAGATTTTTAGTGCCCGGCATACCACCCGGAAGAATAAGCATTTGAGCATCAAGAAAATCATTTTCGACAAACAACGAATTTGCCATCACTTCGATTTGGTGTGCGCCCATCACCTTCAATTGAGGAGTGATTGAAACCACCTCCACCTCAAGCTTGCCTCTGCGAAGCACGTCGATAACGCAGACAGCTTCAGTCTCTTCAAAACCTTCAGCCAGAAAGATATAGCATTTTTTCATTTCGATATTTGCTTTAGGAAGTTAAATGGAAACTGGCATTATTCACCATCATTATTTTGAGAAACGATAGACGTAGGTTATCGACCCGATTTGGTTTTCTTTTGAGTCTATGTTGTTAAATCGAGATTGTTGTGCTGCTTTTAGCGCGGCGTCACGCATCGTTCGACTCGAGATCGTGCTACGAGGCACATCTATATCGGCATCTACTATTTTCCCATCACCAGAGACTACAATTTCGACCACAATTACACCTTCCACTTGATCGGTATAGCTTGGGCGCGATAATTCACCGATAGGGGTTCGTCCTTTCAATGAATAAGATGGCGTATTCCCTCGACCACCTATGCCAACTACTGCTCCCGTAGTAGCATTTCCAGTTGTGCTGCCTTGAAATCCTTTTCCAATAGCTGATGTGCCACTACCAGATTTTGCGCCACGCCCAAAAGCACCACTTGTTTTAGTATTAATTTCACTGATTCGGCGTTGCTCCTCTGCTTGACGAAGTTGCTCTGCAGCGACTCTTTTTTGCTCCTCTACCTTTATTTTCGACTCTTGTATAGCCTTTGCTTTGCGCTGTTGTTCTTTCAAAGCGTAAGAGTCTTCTTGGTTTTGCGTCAGAATTGAAGGTGTTTGGGTTACTTTTTGAGCTGCAGTTTTTATCTCAACTTGATCTGTTTGACTTGATGGAGTAATTGGCTTCTGTACCGAGGAGCCTTTGGATTCTGCGACACTACCAAGCATCACCTCAATGCCTTCTTCTTTTGGAGTAATCGGACGGTGAAAGCCATTAAGCCAAAGAAGGAGAAAGAGGAGTAAGTGAAATGCTACAGCTACCGTCGCTGCTGTCCATTTACTACTATTGTTTTCTAATGCGTGAGAAGACATATTGAATTGTTTAATGCCAGATTATGCCAAACACTCTTTGTATTTCTGAATGGTGGTTTGTAAGCCCATATAAAGTGCATCGGCAATGAGCGCATGACCAATCGAAACCTCATCCACCCAAGGGATATTTTGAATAAACCACTTCAGATTGTCGAGACTCAAATCGTGACCGGCATTGACACCTAATCCGAGTTTTCGTGCCAGTTTAGCAGCCTCAACAAATGGAGCAACCGCTTTCTCTTTATCTTTAGGATATTCCAGTGCATAAGGCTCTGTATAGAGTTCGATTCGGTCAGTCCCTATTTTTGCAGCATTTTCGATTAGTTTCAAGTCTGTCCCCACGAAAAGGGACGTGCGAATGCCTGCAGAATTGAATTTCTCTACCACTTCGACCAAAAAGTCGAAATGTGTAATCGTGTCCCAACCCTGATTCGACGTAATCGCATCGGGCGCATCGGGGACAAGCGTTACCTGTGCCGGCTTTACTTTTAAGACCAAGTCGATAAACTCCTTGTTTGGGTAGCCTTCGATGTTAAATTCAGTTCTGAGAATAGGGCGTAATCCATACACGTCGGTATAGCGAATATGACGTTGATCGGGACGTGGATGCACCGTGATTCCGTCAGCTCCAAATCCCTCGCAATCAGTGGCAACAGTCAAAACATTAGGCACATTACCTCCACGAGAATTGCGCAAAGTAGCTATTTTGTTAATATTTACACTCAATTTTGTCATATTGTCATTCCTTTTTATGGTTTTATAAAATTTGAAATATTTCGCCAACGAAAAGCAGAAGTATTCAAAACTTTTTACAACCTTTGCGCTTTGGTTAATATTGTTTTACTCTTCAATTGTTTGCAAAAATAATAGAATTACACCAATATCAGATGAATCTGACCAAAGAAATGCTTTCGAAGGAAATCCCTTTTCTGAGTCCTTCAGACACGGGTGAAACCGTTTTGTCGCTGATGGAAGAACATAAGGTTGCGCACCTTCCTCTTGTTGAGAACGGCAAATACCTCTGTTTAGTCTCTGAACGCGATGCATATCGAATGGAATCACCTGAATCGCCTCTAGGAAAAGCCTGGTATTTCGCTCCGTCAGTGAAAATTTCGGGAAGTCTCTTAGAAGCCCTAGAGCGAATGACTTCAAATCGATTGACTGTATTACCAACTATCAATGACGAAAATGATTATTTGGGCGTCATCTCTCAATCCAATATATTAAACGCCCTATCCAATCTATTAGGAACAAATACACCTGGTTCTGTATTTGTACTTGAAATGGCTGAACAAGACTACATCGCAAGCGAAATTGCGAGAATTATTGAGAACAACAATGCACAAGTGATTAACTTCCATTCTTATCCTTCCTCTTCGGGTAATTTGCAAGTGGCGATAAAAGTAAATGTAGACGATATCGACGCGATCGTTCGGAGTTTTGAACGATTCAATTTTACGGTGAAAATGGTATTTTCAAATCAGGGCGTATTTGATGAAGTCGCCCAACAAAGATGGCAAGAGCTGTTTTACTATATAAATATGTAAACAGATGAAACGAGCACGACAAATAAATATTGACTCACAAGGCAATGTTTAAGTGTGAGTTCCATCTGGCAATTAAAATACAAATTATTAACAGATGAAGATTGCAATTTTCGGAAATAACCACCAAACAGATAAATCGTCTCAAGTAATTCGACTCTTCGAATTACTGAAAAAACGCAACATAGAAGTCTTTGTTGGAAAGGAATTCTTCGATTTTCTGTCGCTTCATCAAGGATACACACCGCAAATTGAAGGCATAATCGTTGGCGATAATTTTGATGCTGATTTGGCAATCAGTGTAGGTGGCGATGGCACATTTTTGAATGCAGCAGAACGTGTGGGTCGTAAGGGAATTCCCATTTTAGGCCTCAACACCGGCAGATTAGGTTTTTTGGCTGATATCTCGGAAGGTGAAATTGAAGATGCTGTGGATGAAATTTTGCAAGGAAACTATACCGTAGAAGTCAGGAGTCAACTGAAAATGAATTTTGGATCGCATTTGCAAGATACGCATTATGCGTTGAACGAAATAGCTGTGATGAAACAAGATAGCTCTTCTATGATCACGATTCATGCTTGGCTCAATGACGAATACTTAAATACCTATCAAGCCGATGGACTTATCGTAGCTACGCCAACTGGCTCTACGGCTTATTCTTTAAGTGTGGGTGGTCCGATCATGATGCCTCAAGCAAACAATTTCATACTTTCACCTATCGCCCCGCATAGCTTGACTGTTCGTCCGTTAGTCATTCCAGACGACTATACAATCACGCTTCAGGTAGAAAGCAGAAACAACCATTTTCTTGTGGCAATGGATGGTCGCTCTCAGATAGCAGAGGTTTGTAAGTTTGAAATAAAAAAAGCAGAATACCCTGTAAGAATTGCAAAACGCATTAGTCATACCTATTTCGATACACTCAGAAATAAGCTAATGTGGGGAGCCGATAAACGCTCACTGCCGAAAGAAGATTAACTTATCCTTCGTTTTGGTGTGCTGTATTTTCTGCTTCCTTTACTTTGCGGAAGAGATCTGAAGCAAATACAAAATCGTTTAAGGTTTCGTTTGAAGAGTTAAAAATACCATCCTTAGTACCCGTCCATTCTTTTATTCCTTTGTTGATGAAGATGATATTTTCGCCAATACCCATCACAGAATTCATGTCGTGGGTGTTGATGATAGTCGTGATATTGTATTCTTTCGTGATATCAGATATCAATTCATCAATCAGTAACGAAGTTTTAGGATCTAGTCCAGAATTTGGCTCATCACATATTAAATATCTGGGGTTCAACGCAATGGCTCGCGCAATGGCGACTCGCTTCTGCATCCCACCACTAATTTCAGATGGCAGGAGGTTTTCAACGCCTTTTAAATTGACTCTTTCGAGACAAAATTGGGCTCTAATGATTTTTTCTTTTACAGAATCTTTATTAAAAATGGTGAGTGGAAACATTACGTTTTCAAGAACTGTCATGGAGTCAAAAAGAGCAGAGCCTTGAAATAACATTCCAATTTCGCTGCGTAAAGACTTTAGTTCTTTGGCTTTCATTGCGAACAAATTCCGTCCATTGTAAAGCACTTGACCAGAATCGGGCTTATAAAGACCAACGATGCACTTCACCAAAACAGTCTTCCCCGATCCGCTTTGTCCGATTATTAAATTTGTTTTTCCTGATTCGAAAACCGCATTTATATCTTTCAAAATCGGTTTATCATCAAACGATTTATAGATGTTTTTGACTTCAATCATTGCAATAAAATATGGGTAAGAATGACATCAAACAACAAAATCAAAATACTACTAATTACTACCGCATTGGTACTTGCCTTACCCACTTGCATGGCTCCGCCTTTGGCATAATATCCAAAATAAGAAGCAACCGAGCTGATGATAAATGCAAAGACAACGGATTTGATAATCGAATACCAAATATAAAACTCTTTGTAGTAAGATTGAATCCCAAATTCGTATTTAGACGCTGGAATCAAACTGGTAAAAATAGCGATAATATATCCACCAATTAGCCCCGAAAACATACTTAAAATAACCAATACTGGAACGAAAAGCATCAATGCGATGATTTTTGGAAAAATCAGATAGTTCGCAGAGTTCACGCCCATTATCTCTAATGCATCAATCTGTTCCGAAACACGCATAGATCCAATTTCAGAAGCAATGTTAGAGCCTACCTTTCCCGCCAAAATCATACACATAATGGTAGATGAAAATTCTAGAAAAAGCGTGTCACGGGTAGACATTCCAACCAAATGTTGAGGCAAAAAAGGAGAGTCCATATTCATATTCACCTGAATACAAATAACAGCTCCAATAAATACCGAAATAATCAGAACAATACCAATAGAATCAACCCCTAATTTGTAAATTTCGCGTATGATTTGTTTGAAGAAATCGCGCCAGTTATCTGGTAGCGCGATGGTGCGAAACATTAATAATATATATTCACCAAAGCGGTGTAAGGCATCCGTTATCATATACTTTCATTAGAAACAGTGCAAAGTTAGGTTATTTTTTTCTTTTTCGTTACTTTTGCCAACAATAAACGATTTTTGCAAATGGCAGAAGAACAAATGGTACTCCGCACCGAGAATCTGGTAAAAAAATACCGAAATCGCACTGTAGTAAACCACGTTTCCATCAATGTGAAGCAAGGCGAGATTGTTGGACTCATGGGGCCTAACGGAGCCGGCAAGACCACAACTTTCTATATGGCTGTGGGTTTGATAACGCCCAACGAAGGAAAGATTTTCCTCAACGATATAGATATTACCAATTATCCTGTTTACAAGCGTGCGCAATGTGGAATTGGCTATTTGGCACAAGAAGCTTCCGTTTTTCGCAAAATGACCGTGGAAGACAACATTCTCTCCATCCTGCAAATGACAGGCAAAAGCGTAGAAGAGCAGAAAGAGAAACTGGAAAGCCTGATTGCAGAATTTCGTCTGCAAAAGGTGCGCAAGAATCTTGGCGACCGCTTGTCTGGAGGCGAACGCCGTCGTACAGAAATCGCCCGCTGCTTGGCTATCGACCCGAAATTCATCATGCTCGATGAGCCTTTCGCTGGAGTAGACCCCATTGCGGTAGAGGATATTCAATACATAGTAGCAAAACTGAAAGACAAAAACATCGGTATCCTGATCACCGACCACAACGCACAGGAGACGCTCAACATCACCGACCGCGCTTATCTGTTATTCGAAGGGCAGATCTTGTTTCAGGGCACTGCCGAAGAGCTGGCTGAAAATCCGATTGTGCGAGAGAAATACCTCGGAAAGCAGTTTGAACTGAAGCGCAAAGTGTTCTAACCATCAAATAATAAAACCACCAACAAAAAAAGGCTAATCCGTTAAGATTAGCCTTTGGTTTTTTCAATGGGAGATGTTGCGTTCTCGGAAATAGTAGACCGCTGTGCGTGTCGTTCCGGAATCTTGTTTCTGTATCATCTTACCCCATTTTCACCTCGGTGAGAAACCGATTGTTAAATTCAGACTGTCGAAGCCTGATGCTCAACAAATTATTCAGGATAAAATAGAGAATGAATGTTATAATAATAGAAATAAATGGCAATCTGGCGTTACTCCTAAAAACATGATATCTAGAAATACAATTAGAAAATACGTAAGACCTATTTGCCTGTTCTTAAAAAACTAGTCCTGATAATTTGCTAAAAAACCGATGTTTTGATTCTTCGTTCTATACAGCAGGAGTTATTAGTTTTAGAGTTTTCCGATTGCACTATTACTCTCGGAATAAATGGAAAACAAACTCTTCGATTTTTAAATTATACTCAATTTATATTCAGAATTTGTCTTACAACTTAAAAACAATCATCAGACAAATCAGTTCTTCATTTTGTGTTAAATCTTCAAGATGCTGAAAATATTTAGTAAAAACACCAAATTTGCAGATTTAGCATTGCCTAAAATATATTGAATAGACTACTTTTGTCCTAATTTTAAAGCAAATCGGTATATGGAGATTGGTATTTTTATTGTAGGTCTGCTGGCTGGTGTCATGTCGGGAATGTTTGGCATTGGTGGTGGTATTGTGATGGTACCGATGCTCATAGCGGTATTCGGCATGGGGATGCTCGATGCAAATGCCACTTCACTCGCGGCAATGCTACTACCTGTTGGCGTTTTAGGAGTTATCAACTACTACAAAGCCGGACTGATCAATCTGAAACACTCGCTTTGGCTCTCTGTCGGGTTATTTGCTGGCTCCTTTGCTGGTGCGGCATTGGCGATATCGATTGATGTCAGTATTTTAGCGAAACTATATGCAGTATTTCTTCTGTATGTGGCGGTCGGATACCTCAATATCCCAAAACTTATTGCAAAATACACAAACAAACCCAATCAAGCTCAACGTCAAGAACATGGTGAGAAAACAGAATATGCTTTCTGGCTCTACATCGCAGTCGGTATTCTGGCAGGTGTGATTGCCGGTATGTTTGGCAAAGGCGGCGGTTTGGTGATTGTGCCAATACTCATCAAATTCTTCCGTTACGATACAAAAGCGGCTACTGCGACTTCGCTCGCAGCACTGCAATTGCCAGTTGGTCTTCCCAGTGTGATCGTGTACGCTCAGCTAGGTCACCTCAATATTCTTTACGCAGCATTAATGGCTGTAGGTATTGTGGCAGGTGTTTTCTTTGGGTCAAAACTGGCACTTAACATTCCCGCCGCTTCGTTCAAAAAGGTTTATGCTATTTTCTTGATGGGTGTGGCTGTCTATATGATGGTGAAATATTTTTGATTTTTACTTCAGAGGGAGTCGAGAATGTGCAAAGAGCAGCAAAGATGAGAATTGATTCATCTTTGCTGCTCTTATATTAATCGAAAATATCCTCTACAAACTTTCCAAAATTCGCTTGATCACCACCTGAGCAGAAATCTCACGATTGGCAGCTTCGGGAATCACGATGGAACGCGGACCTTCAATGACTTCGTCGGTCACAATCATATTGCGACGAACTGGCAGGCAGTGCATAAATCGCGCATCGTTGGTCAATGCCATTTGCTCCAATCCTACTGTCCAGTTGCGGTCTTTGGAGAGGATTTGTCCGTAGTTGGGATCGGTGTAAGCTGCCCAGTTTTTGGCATAGATGAAATCGGCTCCTTCGAACGCTTTTTTCTGGTCGTATTCCACGTTGGCTCCTCTCACAAAGCGTGGGTCGAGCTCGTAGCCTTTCGGGTGAGTGATCACAAAATCGTAGTCGGTTTCGTTCATAAAATCGGCAAACGAATTGGGAACAGCTTGCGGCAATGCGCGTGGATGCGGTGCCCAAGTCAGCACCACTTTGGGGCGTTCTTTGGTTTTGTACTCTTCGATGGTGATCAGGTCAGCAAAGCTCTGCAACGGGTGTCCGGTGCAAGCCTCCATACTCACCACAGGTTTACCGGAGAGCTGTATGAACTGATTGAGAATCATCTCGTTATAGTCTTCTTCTTTGTTTTCGAAGCGGGCAAACGAACGCACACCGATGATGTCGCAATAACAACCCATCACCGGAACGGCTTCGAAGAGGTGCTCGGGTTTGTCGCCATCCATCACCACGCCACGCTCGGTTTCGAGCTTCCACGCGCCTTGTGTGATGTCGAGCACCATCGTGTTCATACCGAGGTTCATCGCAGCTTTTTGGGTGCTGAGACGAGTGCGCAGACTCGAGTTGAAGAAAATCAGCAACATCGTCTTGTTTCGGCCCAAATGTTGGTAGTTATAGCGGTTGGCTTTTACCTCCAGCGCCTCTGCCACTGCTTGTTTGAGGTCGCTTAAATCTTTTACGTTCGTGAAATGTCTCATCTTTATAGGAAGTTAATGTAGTTATGGGGAGTTAAAAGGAGTTATAAGAATATGATTCCATTCAATCCCATGTAATTTGCAAAGATATTGATTTTGAAATGAAAAAATTAAGGAAATTAATAATTAAAACGACTAGAACGGTGACTGAGCTTGTCGAGGTCATCGCTCATTGAAATCCTTCAGCAGCATCTGGATGTAGGCTTTTCCTTTCATTTCGTTTTCGTGTGCAGCAGTACCTTCTTTCAGAATGGTTTTGTTCGCTCCGCAATCATAGACAAACGAATTTCCTTTGGTCAAGAACCCAAACCCATTGATGTAGCTGAAAAAGGCACATTTTGGAGTGGATTTCTTCAGAAAATTTCGACTGAATTTAAATCCTTTAGCCTGAATATCCACTTGTGCCAGCAGTGTGGCGGCAAGGTCTGACTGTGCCGCTAACGTATCTATTTTCATCGGTTGGCGAATAGCACCTCCCAGCCACAGCATCGGAATGCGGTAACGCTCTGGATCTTGATTTTGCATGGTTTTGGGATACAAAACGCTATGGTCAGGCATCAGAATGACCAACGTATTTTTCCATACCGGAAGTTTTTTGAGTTGGTCGATAAAGTGCCCCAAGCATGAATCTGTATAGTGGATGGCGTTCAGATAAGGCACATCGAACTTTCTTGTCGGCACATCGAAAGGTTCGTGGCTGCTGAGCGTCAAGAACATCTTCATAAATGGCTGCTTCTGTTGCGCACGAATCGATTCGTAGAGATAAGGAAATGTGATGTGATCGGGTGCGCCCCACTTTGTCAGCCGGTCGGTGATGGGAAAATTCTCTTCCGAAGCTATGTTTTCGAAACCTGAACAGACGA
>JBAXGL010000004.1:0-29389 GCA_037139375.1 Bacteroidales bacterium
ACGAAAAAGTCGAAAATAATGCTGCCACGATACATCTCCTCAAAGACGGTTTGAGTTGATTTCTGTAGGTTTTCTGTTCGTTTAGCTGAGTATCTGTTTTTATGCTGGTAGAAATCGATGATTGCACGTGCTACACCTACTGCATTGTGAAATTGCCCTTTGAGTAACATTGTAACCAGGGCTAAAATATCGAGCATCAGTCGCACCGTCAGAATACCCCACAATTTGCCTTTTGGTAGGTTTTTATACAACATCAACAGGTTGTTGCGAAAGTTGAGGTATGTTTTGTGGGGGTTTTCGTTTGATAATGTAGCAGCTCCCAAATGGAAAACAATGCTTTGCGGAATGCAAACGATGTTTTTGCCTCGTGATTTAAGTCGCCAACAGAGGTCAATCTCTTCCATGTGAGCAAAAAATGAGTCATCTAAACCACCCACTTTTCGATATTCCGTCAGTCGGATGCAAAGGCAAGCTCCAGTAGCCCAGAAAATTGAAACAGTGTTTTCGTATTGCCGATTGTCTTTTTCGACGTGATGGATTAGTCGCCCACGACAGAATGGATAGCCCAAAACATCGATAAATCCACCCGAAGCTCCAGCGTGTTCAAAGTAATCGGTATGTCGGTAAGACCGTATTTTAGGTTGACAAGCTGCTGTTCGTGGATGTTGGTCGAGGTAATCTGTCATCGGTTCAAGCCAATTCTCAGTCACCAACACATCATTGTTGAGCAACACCACATATTCGGCTTCGATTTGTTTTAGTGCTAAGTTATATCCTTCGGCAAAACCGTAATTTTGACCTAAAACAATCGTTTTAACAGCAGGGAAATCTGAATGCAAAAGCGAAATGCTTTGGTCTGTTGAGCCGTTGTCAGCCACCACAATATCTGCCAATTCGGCGGATGTGTGTGCAATCACCGAAGGGAGAAACTCTTTGAGCAATTTCTCTCCGTTCCAGTTGAGGATAACGACAGCGACTTTTTTCATAGGGACTGAGGGGATGAGGAAATGAGGGATTGAATTATGATTGTCGTTTGTGTTTCCACCGCTTGTGAGTCCAGAGCCAATATTGAGGTGCTCTCACAATTGTTTCTTCCATCATTCGGGTATATTTTTCGGTGATTTCAAACTCGGCTGTATCTTTCGGATTTTCGGCGATAAGCTTGAATTCGGCGACATATTTCCCTCGACTTACTTTTTCTACCTCCAGATAAACCAAATCATAATCTACCATTTTGGCAATTCGTTCTGCACCGCTAAACATAGCTGTTTCCTGATTCAGAAATTTCGACCAATAATGAATATTATGTACAGAAGGAGTTTGATCGGATACGAATGCGACCATAATCTGCACTTTCTCTTTGCGAAGTTTGATTAGTTCACGAAGTGTCTTGTCTTTCTCTATCGGAATGGCACCATAACTTTTACGGATATTGAGGAAAAATCGTTCCATCTCCTCATTCTTCAGTTGGCGGTAAATGCCAGCTAATCGAAGTGGCGCAATACGATAATTCAACGTAGCAAACCATTCCCAGTTGGCGTAATGCCCTGTCATCAGGATGATAGAGCGACCGTTTTCTTTCCATTTGTCCAGAAATTCGGGATTCTTAAGTTCTGTTCGCATCATAATTTCTTCCTTCGAAATATGAGCTTGTTTGATGCTTTCGACCAAGAAATCGCAGAAATGACGGTAGAATTTCTTTTCAATCACCAGAATATCTTTTTCGCTTTTCTCCGGAAACGAATTGACAAGATTGCGATGCACCACCTTTTTTCGATAACCCACCACGAAGTAAACAATAGGATAGAGCAAGTCTGAAATAAGGAACAGCACACGCATGGGCAACAGTGCTGGAAGCACCATCACACCATAAATCAACCTGTATTTCAGCTCTTTTATCATATTACAACTAAATTACTACTCTACTTTTTATAGTCTGCTTTAATATTATTTGCAGTCTCCAAAAGTCCCCTTTAGGGGATTTAGGGGCTTTTATGCTAATTTGCCAATGACGGCGGATTTGTCTGCATTAAGTTCGCAAAGTATCACATCTACCGTTGTATTCACTAACTCTTCTTGGTAGGGCAGTTGCACTTTGATGTAGTTTTCGGTGAATCCATTCATCATGCCATCGCGCAGGGTGTTTTCGAATAGCACTTTACGCGTTTCGCCTAAATGTTGCTCATAGAATCGCACCGTTCGTTCTTCCGAAAGATCTAACAATCGCTTGCTGCGTGCTTGTTTCTCTTTTGGTTCGACAGAGTGTTCTATTTTCAATGCCATCGTGTTGGCGCGTTCCGAGTAAGTGAAGACGTGAAGTTGCGAAAAATCCAACGATTCAATGAATCGGATGCTGTCTTCGAAATAGTCTGCTGTTTCGCCACGCACACCCACAATCACATCTACCCCAATAAATGCATCGGGCATCAATCGTTTGATGGTGGCCACTTTGTGTGCAAAAAGCGCACTGTCGTAGTGGCGTTTCATCAACAACAATACATCGTCGCTACCTGACTGCAAAGGTATATGAAAATGCGGAGCAATTCGTTTCGAACGTGCTACGTATTCGATAATTTCGTCGGTGAGCAAGTTGGGTTCGATGGATGAAATGCGGAATCGGTCAATTCCTTCTACTTGATCGAGTCGTTTCACCAAATCGAAGAAAGTTTCGTCGGTGTTTTTTCCAAAATCACCAATGTTTACACCCGTCAACACAATCTCTTTGCCTCCATTGGCAACCACCTCTTCGGCTTGTTTCACAAGTTGCTCGATGGTGCCGCTGCGGCTGCGACCACGGGCATTCGGGATAGTGCAATAAGTGCAGAAATAGTCGCATCCGTCTTGCACTTTCAGAAAGTGGCGGGTGCGATCGTCGCTCGAACAGGAATATACGAACTTCTTTAGATCGAGTTTCGTAGACTGAATGATTTCGCCTTTTTCGTCTTTGGCTCGTTTCTTGAGGTCGCCAAGATGTGCGGGAATATCCATTTTCTGATTAGATCCCAACACCAAATCTACGTCGGGAATATTGGCTACTTCTTCAGGTTTCAACTGCGCATAACAGCCAGTGACCACTACAAAAGCACCCGGATTGTCTTTGATAAGTTTGCGAATGGACTGACGGCATTTTTTGTCTGCCAGTTCAGTCACAGTGCAGGTGTTCACCACGCAAATATCAGCTTTCTCACCTCTACGAGCGTGTCGAATTCCGTGCTCTTCGAGCTGTTTGCCGATGGTGGATGTTTCTGCAAAGTTGAGTTTGCAACCCAATGTGAGGTAGGCTGCGGTTTTATGTTCAAATTGTGATTTATCTATCATTTATGGGTTTTGTTTGGAGTGCAAAATTAGCTATTTATTATCGAATCAGCGTTTTATAAAGTATTATTAACTGTGATTCGATGCGGGTAGCCAATAAATCCAATGACCAGTTTAAGCCTAACGATATGTTGATTTTTTATTACAACTTCACCGTTGTCTTTCTAGCTTTTTTACTTTCGTAGTTGTAGCGATCGAGAGTAGTCACAGCGTAGGTGTATTTTGTAGTTCCTTTGTCGTAAGGCAATTGATACGATGTTTCGCTCGTTATTGTTACAATTTTTGAAGGATCGTTTAGATTATACTTTTCTCCCGATTTGAAACGGTAAATGCAGTAACGGGTTGGTAGATTGAGCGAGTCTTTATCGGGCTTGGGTTGCCAATAGAGAAAATATCCGTTGGGTGTCCATTCATCCCAAAGCTTTTTCAATTCTAATGGAGGATAGCCATCCATATTGGTATATTCGGGTACTAAAGCGGGGTAGCGATAGTAGTTATTGCGCAGACTATCCATAATACCTCCTTCGTTGCGCAGAATATCGTAGCCGTTCCACATGCAATTTCCTTGAACTTTGGGGTTTGATGCTGCCTGAATTAGCTTTGCTGGAAGTTGTGTTTTGCTACCACTTACGGCATCTACTGCTTGCATGGTGCGCACCACGCTTTGACCGATGTAGAGCTGTTCGGTGTTGAGGTTTTCGCTCCACCATTTTAATAATGTACTGTAGTCTGCCACTTTATGACCGATTTCCCAGTAGAGTTGAGGCATTACGTAGTCGATTAGGCTTTTCTTCGACCAAAGTAACACATCTGCATAGAGGTCGTCGTAGTTTTGAAGACCTTTCGTGTTACTGCCTGATCCATCAGGCGTTTTAGTTTTGTTGCGATAAATGCCAAAAGGACTGATGCCAAACCTTACCCAAGGTTTGGTGGTGTAAATAGTCTCTTTCAGTTCACTGATTAAGAGATTTACGTTGTTTCGTCGCCAATCGCCTTTTCTATTGATTGCAAATCCTTGCGAAGCGGCGTACTTGTCGAAACTTGTGTTGTCGGGGAATTCTTCTCCTGCAATGGGGTATGGGTAGAAATAGTCGTCCATATGAATGGCATCTACATCGTATCGGGTAACAATATCTTTGACAATGCTTTCGATAAATTTACGGTTTTCTGGTTCTCCTGGGTCGAAATAGATTTGTTTTCCATACTTCACAAACCGCTCGGGATGTTGCCAATAGATGTGCGAAGCGGCTAGTTTCTCGTTTTCGTTGTTGGTCACTCGGTAAGGATTGAGCCACGCATGAAATTCGATGTTCCTTTTATGACACTCCTTAATTAGAAATGCCATCGGATCCCACGATGGGTTGGGTTCCACGCCCTGTTCACCTGTCAGAAAACGGCTCCAAGGCTCCAAATTTGATTTGTAAAAAGCATCAGCTTGTGGTCTGATCTGAAAAATAAGGGCATTTATTCCGGTTAGTTGAAATTGGTTGAGCATATCTACAAAATAGCGTTGCATTTCGGGTGTGCTCATCGATTTATATTGAGGCTGTTGCACCGTATGTATCCATACTCCTCGAAACTCTCGTTTAGCAGAATAGGTGTTGATAATCAGAAGAGTAAAAGATAAAATGAGTAGACTTTTTTTCATGGAGGTGCTTGGGTTTTGTTTGTGAAATTGTATATTGGAGTGGCAGAACTAACCGTTTTTATAGTCGTAATTTCTTCACAATTGCAAATATCTCTCTTTTTTTCGGATTGAACAAATTAAAAAAATGCAATTGATTTGACCTTTCGGAATTTAATAAAGAATCGGTTTTAAGATTTAAGGCCATTATTGATAAAAAGCAGAAAAAGTGGTTCTATAGAATCAAAATTCGATTTTTGTTCTATTTTTGCACACTATTAACGAATCTGTGCCATGATAGAACGGAATTTTATCAAATTGTATGAAACCAGTTTCAAAGAAAATTGGGATCTCAACGCTTTGACCGATTATTCGGAGAACGAAACGTTTACTTATCAACAAGTGGCAGCGCAGGTTGCACGCATTCACCTCATTTTTGATAAACTGGGAGTCAGAAAAGGTGAAAAGATAGCTATTATTGGCAAAAATAACACTCGATGGTGCATCACCTATATGGCTGTGGTGACCTATGGTGCTGTGATTGTCCCTATTCTACAGGATTTTAATCCAAACGATGTGCACCACATTGTGAATCATTCCGACTCTGTTTTGCTCTTTGCTGGCGATCAGATTTGGGATAATTTAGAAGAGGAAAAACTCGAGCACGTTAGGGGCGTTTTCTCGTTAACAGACTTCAAATGTTTGCATCAGCGCGATGGCGAAGATATTCGTCGCCAACTGAAGACTTTAGACAGCGACTTCAAAAAACGGTATTCTACAGGCTTTTCGGTTGCGGATGTTAGTTATGCCAACGTGCCAAATAGTGAAATTGTATTGATAAATTACACATCAGGTACTACTGGATTTAGCAAAGGTGTGATGTTGACGGGCAATAGCTTGTCGGGTAATGTCACTTTTGGAATTGACTCGAAACTCCATTTTCGCGGGAGTCGCTGCGTATCATTTCTTCCCTTAGCACATGCTTACGGCTGTTCTTTTGATTTTCTGACTCCATTGGCAACTGGAGGTCATGTCAATCTGTTAGGGAAAATACCATCTCCAAAAATATTATTGAAAGCATTCGAAGAAATTAGACCTCATTTAATTTGCAGTGTTCCGCTGATTTTAGAAAAGATATATCGGAAACAAATCGTGCCTAAATTAGGAAAAACATCAATCCGCTGGGCATTGACGATTCCTTTTGTAGAGAGTAAGATATATGCCAAAATTCGGAATTCGTTGGTGGATGCTTTTGGTGGGGAGTTTTCGCAGATAGCGATTGGCGGTGCTCCTTTAAACAGTGAAGTGGAAGAGTTTTTGATGAAGATAAAATTTCCGTTTACTGTAGGCTATGGTATGACCGAATGTGGTCCGCTAATCAGTTATTCACATTTTGCTGATTTTAAGGCACATTCCGCAGGTCAGATTTTAAGGGGAATGGAGGTTCGCATTGATTCTCCTGATCCTAAGAATATTCCTGGAGAGATTGTTGTACGGGGTGAGCATGTAATGCAAGGATATTATAAGAACGAGGAAGCGACAAAAGCAGTACTTGATAAAGACGGTTGGCTCTATACTGGCGATATGGGTACAGTAGATGATGAGAATCACATTTTTATACGTGGGCGCAACAAATCAATGATTTTAGGAGCCAGTGGGCAGAATATTTATCCCGAAGAGATTGAAGCAAAACTCAATAATCTGCCATGTGTGATGGAGAGTTTAGTGATAGAGAAAGATGGTAAATTAGTCGCGTTGGTATATCCTGATTATGAAACAGTTGACTCAATGGGAGTGGAAGTAACTGACTTATCGACACTGATGGAGGAAAATAGGCGAGCGCTGAACAAGATTGTTGCACCTTACGAAAGCGTCTCTTCCATTCAGTTATATCCAACAGAATTTGAAAAAACGCCTAAAAGAAGCATCAAACGCTATTTGTATAGTTCGATTATATAGGAATATTTACTTGATTATTTAAATTAATTAATTGATATACAATTGTTTAGTGTTATTTTCAGTGTTTCGTAAAAAAAAACACAAAAATAGTTGTACAACATATTTATTTTATCCGTAACTTTGCAACGTTTTAATTAAACAAACAATTAATTGTTTTACTATCAAAATTTAAAGAAAATGAAAAAGTTAGTATTGTTCTTTGCTGTTGTTGCTGCTGTTTCTTTTGCTTCTTGTGGAAACAAAGCTGCTAAAGATGCTGCAACTAAAGCTGATTCAGCTGTAGTTGTTGACACTGTTGCTGTTGTTGATTCTGCTGCTGCAGACACAGCTGCTGTTAAGTAATCTTAACAAATTTAAAAGCATTGAAGAGAATGAGTTCTAGGAACCATTCTCTTTTTTGCTTTTAGTAAGTTCCTGTTTTATCTCTGCCATTGACTTTTCTGTCAAAAATCAAGTTCAGTCGTTAATTTTTTATATTTAGTACCTCATATCATAAGGCTATTGAAGTTTTGTCGCATCTTTGTGTAATTTTATATTGTTAAGCATTTAAGAAAATGGATTTCAGGAAATATATTCTACTGTTTTTGACCATTTGTCTGACACCTTTGCTATTCTCGAACAGCATTTCTCAGAAAATTAGTTTGAGTGGCTATGTGAAAGATGTGGAAGATGGCGAAGATCTGATTGGTGTGACAGTCTATGTCAGAGAGTTGAAGCAGGGTGCTGTTACCAATGCCTATGGTTATTATGCAATGAATCTTCCTATAGGAGACTACACCATTGAATATTCATACATCGGCTACGAAACACAACCAAAAAAAGTTTCTTTAAAACAAGGTCAGACGCTTAATATAGAATTAAAATCTGAGAGCAAACAGCTTAAGGAAGTGGAGGTAAGGGCTGAGCGAAGAGATGCCAATGTGACCCGAAATTTGATGAGCGCTCAGAAAATTGAGATTGGAGCGATTCGTAAGATTCCGGCACTGATGGGGGAAGTCGATTTGCTCAAAGCAATTCAGTTGCTCCCTGGTGTAGTGTCGGCAGGCGAAGGTACATCAAGTTTCAGCGTTCGTGGTGGTGGAATAGATCAGAATTTGATTGTTTTGGACGAAGCAACAGTCTACAATGCCTCGCATTTGATGGGTTTTTTCTCTGTTTTCAACAACGATGCCATAAAAAATCTGACACTCTACAAAGGGGATATGCCAGCGGTTTATGATGGTCGTCTTTCTTCGTTGCTAGAGGTGAATATGAAAGATGGTAATTCTAAAAAGTTTGAAGGAAGTGGCGGTATTGGCACTATTTCTAGTCGTTTGACACTCGAATTTCCCCTTCAAAAAGATCGTACTGCACTGATAATTTCAGCTCGTCGCACCTATGCCGATTTGTTTCTGAAGTTATCTTCCGATTCGAAGATTAATCAAAATCAACTTTATTTCTACGATTTGAATGCAAAGTTGAATCATCGCTTCAACGACAACAACCACTTGTATATTTCTGCTTACATTGGTCAAGATGTTTTCAAAAATACAAATGCTGGTTTTAATTTTGGTAATAGCACATTCACAACACGATGGAACCACTTGTTTTCGAGGAGTTTGTTCTCAAATCTAACATTGAATTACAGTAAATATACCTATGGCCTCGAATCAAGCTTTTCGGGAGAAAGTAATTTCTTGTGGCAGTATCAAATGCGCGATTTGGGGTTGAAATACGACTTTTCTTATTTCGTTACTCCCGAAAACACTTTGAAATTTGGATATCAAACGACATTACACCGATTAAGTCCTGGCAGTGTGACCACTTCAGGAGGAACGACTTCCTACGATCCATATATTCTGCCTGATAATAATGCATTTGAACAAGCTATCTATTATCAAGGAGATCATAAATTGAGCGATAAATTTTCGTTAAAGGTTGGTCTTCGATTAAATGTATTTTCAAATATTGGCTCAGGAACAATTAATCATTTCGATTCAAACTATAAATACATCGATTCTACTGAATATAAAAGTGGTCAAATAATCAAGACTTTCTTTCGACTTTCACCACGCATTGGGTTGAATTATCTATTGAATAGTGAGTCTTCGTTGAAAGCGAACTACTCTCGCACAAACCAGTTTGTGCAAATGGCGAGTAATTCTACCGCCGGAACGCCTCTCGATCTTTGGTTCACTTCAGGACCTAATGTTAAACCTCAAACCTGCGATCAGTTTGCGGTGGGTTATTTCCGAAATTTTAATGATAACAAAATAGAAGCTTCTGCTGAAATATTCTATAAGGATATGCGTAACACGATTGATTTCAAAGATCATGCGCAGCTTCTCCTTAATAATAAACTCGATGGTGAACTTCGTTTTGGAACGTCAAAATCGTATGGTCTAGAATTGCTTTTGCAGAAGAAGAGTGGTCGTGCAACAGGGTGGATTAGTTATGCTTTTTCACATGCCGAACGAACCATAAATGGTGTGAATGATGGCGACACTTATTTAGCACCTTTCGATAGACCACATACGGTTTACATTGTTGGAAATTATGATTTAACTGATCGTGTTTCTTTTGGTGCAAACTTTGTGTATGCCTCAGGACAACCTATAACCTATCCAGTGTCGCGCATGCAAGTCGGGAAAGTAATAGTGCCCGTATATTCAAAAAGAAACGAGTATCGAATGCCAGATTATCATCGATTAGATATTTCGCTTACGGTAAAACAAGCGAATAAAAAACACCGGCCGTGGAATGGAGAGTGGAATTTCTCGATTTACAATGTATATGCACATAAAAACGCATGGACAATCAATTTTGTAGGCGACCCCGACAATCCAAATCGCACCAAAGCAGAGATGACTTATCTCTTTACATTTATTCCATCGGTTACTTACAATTTTAAATTTTAAGAACCATGAGAAATATATTTAGTTTGTTGATATTTAGTTTGTTACTGGCTTCTTGTACGCAAGAAATTCAAATTAATTTAGATA
Organism: Bacteroidales bacterium; assembly: GCA_037139375.1. Classification (GTDB taxonomy): domain Bacteria; phylum Bacteroidota; class Bacteroidia; order Bacteroidales; family UBA7332; genus CAXXIC01. The sequence goes on from JBAXGL010000004.1 coordinate 9,880, forward strand.
AATCAACCCCAGAATTGGTGGTAGAAGGCGTCATCACAAGTGAAGCAAAAGTCGATACTATTTATTTGAAGAAAACGGGTGATTATTTTATGAATCAACCCGTAGAAATGGTTTCTGGAGCTGTTGTAACTCTTTCTGACGGAACTAATACCCTTACATTATCCGAAGATTCTAGGCACAAAGGACAATACTTTACTCCTTCAGTTTATGCTGGAGTAGCTGGTCGTACTTATACACTTTTTATTTCGCAAGTAGATGTAGATAATGACGGAGTGAAAGAGAGCTATACTTCGTCTTGTAGTATGCAGTTTTTAGCGCCAGTTGATTCAATATCGGTTGTCAAGAAAGAGATGTTTCGTGGGAATATCTGGGAAATCAGGCTTTCGATGCAAGATATACCTAAGGTAAGGAACTTTTACCTGTCACGAATTTACATCAACAGGTCTTGTAAGACTGATAGTATTGATGAATGGGGTATCAGTAATGATGAGTTTTTTGATGGTAAATACCTCAATAATGAGACGATAATGTTTCTAACTTCACGTAAACCCGATGAGAAATTAGTTGATGGTGATACAGTTGGACTTGAAGTCTGTGCTATTACAGAAGATTATATGAATTATATTTATGAAGTCACAGCAGAATTTCGCGGACGAAATCCACTTTTTGGTGGACAACCGGCTAATATACGCACTAACGTTAAACGAACATTTCCTGTCACGAACGAAATAAAAGGAGCTCGAGGTTATTTTGCTGCTTATTCTGTGGGTTGGGCAAGCACAGTTTATCGAGATTCTAAATAGATTTTTTTGTTGCATACCTAAAATAGGGTATGCGAAATACGCTCAAATTGGTATTTCTTAGGGGCAGTTTTAGCTCTAATTTTGTATCATCAAATTCAAACAACGAACTGATTACAAAATTAATAGTAAAAAACAATGAAATTCGATGCCCTTTGCCCCATATCAGATAGAAGAATAGACGAAAACGTGACTCGTTTCAACGCTACATTTACGGTGCTTTTTCTGGTGATTTTCCTTTTGACAAACAATTTATTTCCTATTGCATTTCTGGCTATTGACTTTCTGACTCGTGGAGCAAAGAAACCTGAATACAGCTTGTTTGCCCGGCTGTCTAACTTAACCGTTAATGCGTTGAGCATTAGTCCAAAAATTATCAATGCGGGTCCGAAATTTTTTGCCGCACGTATTGGTTTTGCTTTTTCGGTGGGAATTTTACTAGCAAGTGCATTAAATGCAACGGTGGTAGTCTATGCGTTGACGGCGGTTTTTGCATTGTGTGCATTTCTCGAAGCCGCTTTTGCTTTTTGCGTAGCGTGTCAGATTTATCCGTTTCTCTACAAATTGGTTTACGAATCGAAATATAGCAAGGTGACTGAGTAGTCAGTTTACGCTAATTGTTCCTGCCAAACAAAACAATCGGGGAACTCTTCGCTGGTCAAGTTGGGGGTTGATTCGAATATTCCGAAAACGGAAGAGCCCGAACCCGACATCGCCGCGTAGAGTGCCCCGTTTTCGATTAGTTTCATCTTGATGGCTTCGATGGCGGGATGTTTTGCAAATACACTTTTCTCAAAATCATTTTGCATCAACGATTGCCACTCGGCAATAGGTCGTTTTATAATGTCTGTTAATCGGATATTGGGAGTAGTTGGCACCACCATCGAATAGGCATCGGGCGTGGAAACGTGAATCTGCGGTTTCACCAAAACGAGGTAATAATCAGAAAGTGGAAGCTCAATCTCTTCGAAGATATTGCCAATGCCGGTGGCAAATACGGGTTTGTTTTTAATGAAAAAAGCACAATCGGCTCCCAATCGGGCAGCTAGTTCTTGTAACTTCGTTTCACTAAGTTGCAACTCAAACTTTTCATTTAGAATCAACAGCATCGCTGCAGCATCTGCAGAGCCGCCTCCTAATCCTGCACCAAACGGAATTGCTTTGTGCAAAGAGATATCCAAAGGTGGAATATTGGTGATTTCACGCACTTGATTCAGAGCTCTCATCACCAGATTCTTCTCTGAAGGTCCATCTACAGCGATGCCGAAATTCTGAAACGTATCTGCGCTTCCTTTCGAAACAATCACTTCTATCGCATCTTTAATGCCGATGGGGTAGAAGATGGTCTCCAAGTTGTGGTAGCCATCTGTACGTTTCGAAACAATGTTGAGTCCGAGGTTTATTTTAGCGTTTGGGAAACGAATCATGGTGATTTACAATATGTTGATTTAAAATTTACTATCGGATTCTTCTCCGAAATTCAGCGCAAATAATGGCAGTGGCCACAGCTACGTTGAGTGATTCAGATGTTTCAGTACCTGCCGGAAAGTTAGGAATATAGAGTCGTTTGTTGATGTATTGCTCAGATGTGGATGAAATGCCGTTGCCTTCGTTGCCCATCACAATGATGCCGTTTTGAGATAATTGAGCGTTGTACATATCATCGCCATCGAGGAATGTGCCGTAGATGGCAGTAGATTGTTGGTTTTTCAAGAATTCAACCAAATCTACATAATGCACTTTTACACGTGCCAAAGCACCCATGGTGGCTTGCACCGTCTTTGGATTGTAAACATCCACGGTATCGAGCGAACAAACTATGTGTTGGATGCCAAACCAATCTGCCAACCGAATGATTGTGCCCAAATTGCCGGGGTCTTGTATGCAATCGGCAGCTATTATCAGTTGTTTTTCGATAGATTCTGAATTCAGCGAATAGTTGGGTTTGCGAAAAACAGCTATCACATCTTGTGGAGTAGTCAATCCGCTGGCTTTTCGAATTTCCTCTTTTGTGGCTTCTACGATTAATTTTGCTTCTGCATCAGGGTGCATTTGCAGCCAATCGGTTGTGCCAATCAACCATTGACAATCGAATGTAGGCAACATATCACCCACCAACTTGTTACCTTCTGCTACAAAATAACCGGTTTCGTTGCGATGCTTTTTCTGTTGAAGCGATAAAATGTATTTCTGTTGGTTTTTGCTGAGCATACGATTCGAAGGAGTTGCAATGTTGATTGAAATCAATATTCCTAATTATTCATGAAAGATTGATGAATTTATTCGTTATAACGTGTCGATAGAAATGAGCAATAAATTATCTTTGTTGCAAAAATAATAAAAAATGTGGTCTTTTAACTCTGCCACTTAACTCATAAATGAATAAAATTACTCGATATACACTTTTTCTTCTGCTTTTGGTTACAACCTCGTGTGGTGTTTCCAAATATGTGCCTAAGCATCAATACTTGCTTGATAAGGTCACTATTGAAACTGAGCACCAAAAAATTAAGACTACTCAAATCGAGCCCTATATCAAGCAAAAGCCAAATTATCGTGTTTTTAGCCTCTTCCGGACGCCATTGGGAATCTATAGTTTGTCAGGACGTGATTCTACAAAATGGATTAACAGATTTCTTAAGAAATTAGGTGAAGCTCCAGTCATTTATGACGAAAACTTAACAGAACGATCTCGCGCCGAAATTCAAAAGTCGCTTCTAAATAAAGGGTATTTGAATGTCACAGTAGACACCGTTGTGGTCAAGCGAAAAAGAGGCGCATCAGTAACTTACATTGTACAAGCACGTGATCCTTATCTGATTCGAAATTATATAGTAGAAATTGGAAATGAGAAAGTTGCGAAAATTGTTGCCATGGATTCCGCTAATTGTCTTTTGAAACCGGGTGTACATTTTGATCGAAGTTTGCTTGATCGGGAGCGCGAACGGTTAGTTTCTTTGTTGCGAAAGAATGGCTATTTTGCAATCTCGAAAGAAAAAATATCTTACTTAGCTGATTCATCGCTCAAAAGTAACCGAGTCGACTTAACGATGAGGCTATTCTCGCAAAAAGGACGTAATATTCAAGAAAAATTGCCTCCTGAGCAGTGCCAATACTATGTGAAAAATGTGTACATTCTTACAGAGTATGATCCAATTGCAGCGGTTGACGCTCAAACGACAAGCGTTGATACCGTTTTATATAAGGGCTATTCGTTGGTGTATGGAAAAAAACGGTGGTTGAGGCCAGAAGTTATGCGAAGTAGTTGTTATATTATGCCTAATCAGCTTTTTGATGAGCGAACAATCGAGTTGACATACAATTCATTTAGTCGTCTGAAAGCTGTTAAGTATGTAAATATTCGCTTCGAACCCATTGTTGGTAAAGACTCTTGTCATTTGAATTGTTATTTGATGTTGAGTAATGCCAAGACACAATCATTATCAACTGAAATTGAAGGTACAAACTCGGCTGGAGATTTTGGAGTTGCATCGAGTATTACATATCAACACCGAAATATTTTTAATGGATCTGAAACATTTTCTACTAAAGTAAGAGGTGCTTACGAACGTTTGACAGGTGTCGGCACGAATTCAAATTTTACAGAATTAGGTACTGAATTAGGCCTTTCATTTCCTAAATTTGTATTTCCATTTATTGATTACAACACGATGCGTCGTGTTCGTGCCATTTCCGAATTAATTGGTTCGTACAATTACCAACAAAGACCTGAATATACACGAGTGATTTCAGGTGTTACATGGCGGTACAAATGGTCAAATAGTAACTCCACGATTCGCCATAGCTTCGACATGATTGATGCTAGTTACGTTTTTTTACCATGGATTGATGATGTTTTCTTTACACAGTTTTCTGTGGATAATCCGTTGCTTCGTTACAGTTACGAGAATCACTTTATTATGCGCACAGGGTATACATTTTATTTCACAAATCAGAATACGATATCGGCTCGAACAAATCCGTTTTCTTTGAGAATAGGATTAGAAACAGCGGGTAATTTTCTGAGTGCTATTTCAAGATTCACCAACGCTTCGAAAGATAAAGATGGATATTATCAGTTTTTAGGTATAAGTTATTCTCAATATGCCAAAGCAGAAATCGATTTTGCTCGGACACATATTTTGGATGAATCAAACTCTATTGCTTGGCATACGAATGTAGGGGTTGCTTGTCCTTATGGCAATTCTCAGATTCTACCCTTTGAAAAGCGTTATTTCGCTGGAGGTGCGAATAGCGTAAGAGGGTGGTCTGTTCGATCGCTTGGCCCAGGTATTTTCAAACAAACGGGTACTTCTGCTGATTTTGTGAATCATTCTGGTGATATTAAGCTAGATTTGAGTGTGGAATTTCGCTCGAAACTGTTTTGGGTGCTTGAGTCAGCTCTATTTATTGATGCTGGTAATATTTGGACAATTCGGAATTATAATATTCAAGAAGGTGGATATTTTCGTTTTGATAGCTTTTATAAAGAGGTTGCCATGGCTTATGGCGCTGGCATCAGATTCAATTTTAATTTCTTCATTTTTAGACTTGATTTAGGTTTTAAGGCTTATGATCCTGCTCAAGACGGTGTTCAACGGTGGCGATTTACTCGCACAACTTCAAGTGATATGGCTTGGCATATTGCAGTTGGCTATCCTTTTTAGTCCAAAATGCAAAAAATATTTTGTGTAATCAAATCAAATACCTATCTTTGCACTCCATTTACACTCGTTTACCAATTACCAAGTTTTTTCTATTGAATATTAACTTTTAACAGCTACATAAGGAAATGAAAAAAGATCTTCATCCTTCAAATTATCGCCCAGTTGCATTCAAAGATATGTCTAATGGCGACGTATTTATTTCTCGTTCAACAATCAACACCAAAGAAACTATCGAAGTTGACGGTGTAGAGTATCCTGTAGTTAAAATGGAAATCTCGAGTTCATCTCACCCTTTCTATACTGGTAAATCTAAATTGGTAGATACAGCAGGTCGTGTAGATAAGTTCATGAACCGTTACGGTAACCGAGCTGAGAAAAATCAAAAATAATTTTGTTCCGATAAAATTCAAAAAGCCCCGATACAAGTTGTGTCGGGGCTTTTTTGTGCTTAGGGTTAGCCAATACGACTTTGAAGATAAATAATTGTGGGCGATGTTCTAGACGGTTTGGCGAAATTGTCTAATTTTACAATTCCATTTTCAAGAAAATCGACCATGAGCTGTGACATCAATTTACTGCCAATTATCGAAAAAGGCTGGTACGACTACAATCCAAAGCGCCGCATCCGAAAGATTGAAGATTTGAGCGTGAACGTCTCTACCAATAAAGTTTTCAAAATAACTTTTGCAGACAAATCATTTGTGTTTGCGAAGGTTTCTAATTTCGGAAAATTCGAAAATTTCAAGGAAGATCATCAGATAATCAATGTGTTAGCTAATAATCTCGAGCGACCTTACGACCATTTTTTGTCTAGCTCATTGATGAAAGGCGATCAGCTTTACCTTTATCGGCATGAAGATGAATTTATAGATGTGTGGATGGTTTTTTACCGTGCGGTGCGCGTCAAAAATACCTTTCCAAAGCGGCTTGATGATGAACAAGTGCAAATATTGGGCAAGGAATTGGCGAAGTTCCACAAAATTTGTGACGAAATGACACCCGTTTTACCTCAATCGTCTAAAACGTTGATGAAAGATGTTCATTTTCTATTGCGTCGTTTAGATAAACCTGATAGCAGAGTGCTTTTTGCAGGGTTTCATGATTTGATAAAAGAGCATTGTCATCGTTTCTTGGATAACTCAGAAAAACTAGGCTACAATGACTTTTCGACCATCCCAGTTTTTGTAGATTGGAACATTGGCAATTTTTCGGTGCGTGACAACAGTACGCTTTTTTCGCGTTGGGACTACGATTGGTTTAGAATGAGTTCTCGTGTGCTCGATTTTTATTCGTTTAGCCGAGTTTGCTCCGATATTGGTGATAAAACCGACTTTTCATACACCTTTTCGCAACTCAACGAACCGCGATTTCTCCTGTTTTTGAAAGAGTATCACTCCGTTTTTCCTCTTACGCGAAACGAAATCTACTTTATGAAAGAGGCATACCGCTTCTTTATCCTAAATTATGTGATTAGCAACGGTCACTTTTTCTTCACAGAATCCTATGCAAGCAAACTTCAGCAAGAAGCCTTCGAGAAACATCTACCAATGTTAGATGAAGGATTTTGCGCAGAAGAAATTTTGGAAGCATTGGGTCTATAGTTTCTATAAAACTGGTAAACTCATTCCATTAATTTTGCGGTACAAATCGAGCGCATACACGTCCGTCATTCCCGAAATATAGTCGAGCACAGCTTGTATCTTTTCGTAATCGCTTTCGGCTCGCATGTCGTATTGTATCGGCACTCGGTTGAGAAACAGTTGAGAATATGCTTCTTCTGGGTTAAACACCGAATAGAGTAGTTTGTCTAGCAAGGTGGACATAATCTGATAGCCAGCTAGTTCGATGTCAAGCACTTCTGGTGAGCGATAGATACGCGCATAAGCCGTTTTGCTGCAATTTTGATAAGCTTTTGCTGGCAGTTCAGAAATATGGTCTATCAGTTCGCCTTCGAGTTTTCCTTGCAATATCAGTTTTTCGTTTTCGATGAAATATTGAGCACATTCGTCTACAAGTAGTCCAATGACTGACGAACGAAGATACGAAACCTTTTCGTTGACATCTTCCACATATTTCATGGTCCGGTGGATGCGTTCTAGGCGTTCTCCATCGAAGAATCCGGTCAGCAACACTATTGTTTCATCGGTAGTCAGAATCTTTAGCTTGTGTGCATCTTCAATATCCATTATTTGATAGCAAATATCATCAGCCGCTTCCACCAGATAGACTAATGGGTGTCGGGCAAAGCGCATCTGCTCTTCGTTGAGGCAAATAAGTCCCAATTGTTGAGCAATTATCTGAAATGCTTCGCGTTCGCTTTGGAAAAAACCGAATTTACCTTTTTTACCCGACTGTCCCGAAGGATAGGGGTATTTGATGATGGATGCTAAAGTGGAGTAGGTGAGTGCAAATCCACCTTTGCGTCGTCCTTTAAACTGATGTGCCAATAGTCGAAACGAGTTCGCATTCCCCTCGAAATGAGTGAAGTCTTCCCAGTCTGTAGCGCTGATGAGGTGTTGGTAGTTTTTGCCATTACCTTCAGAGAAATAAGACCCAATGGCACGTTCACCTGAATGCCCGAATGGAGGATTGCCAAGGTCGTGCGCTAGGCATGCCGCTGCAACAATTGAGCCACATTCATAAAACATTTTTCGCCACTCTTCGCTGTGATATTTGTCTTTCAAAACCTTGCCAACATTGTTTCCTAAAGAACGCCCCACACACGAAACTTCGAGACTGTGCGTAAGTCTGTTGTGTACGAATACGCTTCCTGGAAGCGGGAAAACCTGAGTTTTGTTTTGCAAACGACGAAAAGGTGCCGAAAATATTAGTCTGTCGTAGTCGCGTTGAAACTCTGTTCTATCATGTTTTTTCTCTTGCAACATTCCTTCCATTCCGAATCGGTTCGACGACAAGAGATCGTCCCATTTCATTTTATCCATAACATGTAGGTGTGATATTTTTTGTAAAAATAGTGAAAAGAAAATTGGCACTAGGAAACAACACTCACAAATTTTGTAAACATGCCGCTATATTCAGCTATTATATGACAAATCTGTTTCAATTTTACTATCTTTGCGCCATTTCGAAAGTCAAAAAAAGTTCTTTCAAAAAGTTGTTTTCTAAGAACTAATCTTCAAACTATTTTGTTCGTTATGCAAGTGAAAATTGTAAATAAATCTAAGCACGATTTACCAGAATATGCTACTTTGCACGCTGCTGGTATGGATATTCGTGCAAACCTGTCAGAACCCATTACGCTGAAACCTCTTGAGCGAAAATTAATTCCAACAGGGCTTTTTGTGGAGTTGCCTGTCGGGTTTGAGGCACAGATTCGTCCTCGAAGTGGTTTAGCTTACAAAAAAGGTATCACAGTATTGAATTCTCCAGGTACGATTGATGCAGATTATCGTGGCGAAATTGGCGTTATCTTGATTAACTTATCAGCCGAAGATTTTGTAATAAACGATGGCGAGCGCATTTGTCAAATGGTAGTAGCTGCTCACGAACAGGTTGAGTGGATTGGTGTTGATGAACTGCAAGAAACCGAACGAGGTGATGGTGGTTTTGGGCACACAGGTAGAAAATAAAATAGTAAGATGAGCATAACCGCTTCAAAAATATATTTATTGGTAATCGCAATGTCGGTTCCCTCTTTTTTTGTGTCTTGTTTCGCTTCAAAAAGAATCGTTGTAAATAATGGAACGTCCATTTCAAAATTAAACCTTAGTCCTTCTAATCAACGAAAGGTAGAATATTATTTTCTAGAAGCTCAACGATTAAAGATTCTTCAACAATCAGCAGCTTCGTTTGATTTATTTAATCGGTGTATAGAGATAGATTCACTCAATGCTGCGGTATATTATGAATTGGCAGACTATTATTTGAAGCTGAATAATCCGACGGCAGCAGTAGATTGTGTTCGTAAAGCTTCTCGTATTGAGCCCGACAACTATTGGTATTTATACTCCTTGGCAAATCTTTCTCAAAGTCTTAATCTCAATGACGAAGCTGAACGTGCACTTACTAAATTGACTTTGATATATCCTGATAAACCAGAGTTAAATTATTCGTTAGTAGAGTTATATTCACAAAAGAAGGATTATAAAAAGGCCATATTAACCCTTGATAAATTAGAAGCGCAGGTTGGTTTGGGAGAGGAAATTAGTATCGAAAAATTCAAACTCTACACTGTTTTAAAAGATCCGAAAAGGGCTTTTGGTGAGATTCAGAAATTGGTGCAAGGATTTCCTAAAGATATCCGGTATAAAATATTGCTTGGCGATATGTATTTGCAAAGCAATCAGGTGACTGAGGCTTACGCTCAATATCAGGTAGCTAAGTCGATAGAAGCTGATAATGCGTTTCTGTCTGTTTCGTTGGCAAACTATTACGAAAAAATTGGAGATAAAGAGAAGTCTGATGTACAAATTCGTCAAGCTTTGATGAATCCAAAAACGGAAATTGAGACTAAAACTCGAATTTTACACAGCTATCTTTCTACCCGATTAGATAAAGCTAATGAGGCTGCGAATATTAAATCTTTGTTTGAATCACTTATCGAAATGCATCCTCAGGAGGATAGTTTCTATCAACTTTATGCAGATTATTTGATTTCTCAAAAAAAGATCCAAGAAGCAAAAGAAAAGCTTGTTTTTGCGGTTGGTCTTTCTCCTACCAATGTGGAGCTTTGGAAACAATTACTCAATGTAAATCTGCAATTGTCAGATTATAAATCGGTTATTGAGGTTTGTAATAGTGCACTTGAGTATTTTCCAGAAGCTTCTGAATTTTATTTTTATAAAGGAATGGGATATTTTTTAAGCGAAAATTTTCAGAAAGCGCTTGAAACTTATCAAGCAGGCTTGAAAGTGATTGATCCTAAAAATAAAGGAGCAATATCCGATTTTTATGCTCAAATAGGAGATGTTTATCAGCGATTAGATAAAATACAATTAGCTTATGAGGCTTACGATAATGCTTTGAAAAACAACGAAAATAATGTTGTGGTTCTTAATAATTATGCATATTACCTTTCTGTCGAAAAACGTGATTTGAGTAAAGCAGAGCAGATGAGTGGCAAATGTATAGCAGTGGAACCAAACAACAGCACCTACCTAGATACCTATGCGTGGATATATTTTGTTCAAAAGAAATACACTTTAGCTAAATTTTACATCGAAAAAGCACTTAAAAATGGTGGTGAAAAGAATGAAGTTGTAGTAGAACATTATGGTGATATTTTAGTGATGTCTGGTGATATTTCAAAAGGACTTGAACAATGGAATCTTTCACTTTCAATGGGTAATAATTCAGAAACACTCAAAAGAAAAATCGCAACACAAACTTATCTTGAAGAACCTGAAAAAAAGTAGAAGAATATGATAAATTTAAAGAGCCACAGCACTCAAGGTCTAATTGGTATTATTTTGATCATTGGAACATTCACGTCATGTAGATCAAAAATGGTAAATTTGAATGATTATGCTGCCAAAAAAGAGATCGTTGATTTGTTTGGAAAAGCACCACATTTCGATGCCTTTCAGTCACAAATTCAGATTAACACGAATGGACTGAGTGCTAAAGGCGATTTGCGCATAATTAAAAACCAAGCGATTTACCTTTCTGTACAAGCTTTTTTTGGTATAGAGGTTGCCCGCTTAAAAATCACACCTGACAGTTTGATTGCTATTGACAGGCTTCATCGTCGCTATTTTGCTGATACATTTGCCCATATTTATGGATTTAACTCCCAAGGAATAAATTACTATACGATTCAATCACTTTTCACTAATTCTATTTTTACATTAGGTCGTGATTCGCTAACATTAAATGACGTAACCGCATTTCGTTGGGATAAAAGGGGTGATGAAACGCTTTTGACCTCAAAAAAAGTTGAAAACAGTAAGTTTCTCTTAAATCGAAATCAACAACTTACTCAGACTACGCTTGGCGATAAAGATGAAAAACTAAAATTGACTTGGAGTTATTCGGAATTTGCAACTTTTGGTCAAACTTCTTTTCCAAAAACGATGCAAATAGATATGATTTCTACTAAAAGAAAAGTGCAAGCAACATTGCAATTTGCTAAAATTGACATTGATAAACCTTTTCAGGTCGAATGCATTATTCCATCTCGTTATGCAAAAGTCGATTTGAACGAAATTCTTAATATTTTATCAGGGCTATGAGAATAATCTTATCCATCTTTCTATTTGTCTTGTTCTCCGCCACATCTTTTGCTCAAGGGAGTCTTAAGATTAAGGATCTTGAGAAAAAGAGAAAAGCAGCCCTCGAACAAATCGCTGGCATTACTAAACAGCTGAATGTCAATAAAAAAGATGCTGCGAGCTCTCTGAAGAGATTAAAGTTGATTGCAACTCAAATTGAATCGCGAAAGAAATTGATACAATTGTTGAATGATGAATTGGCTGAGTTGGAAAGCCAAATTACTACATTAGAACGAGAAATTGATTCCCTAGAAGGTGAGCTTAATCAAAAGAAAGATGAGTACGGAAAATCAGTTCAGTTGATGTACTTGAAGCGAACATCATACGATAAGTTGATGTTTGTGTTTTCGTCAAACTCTTTGTCACAAGCATATCGACGAGCTCGTTATCTGAAGGAGTATGCAGTTTGGAGTCGTCAGAAAGGCGAAGAAATAATCATTCAGCAAGCAGAATTGAATCGAAAAAAGGCAGAATTGCAGAAGTCGAAATCTGATAAAGAGATGTTGCTCACCATGCGTCAGCAAGAGAGTAATAAATTGAAATCTGAAGAAGTAAAACAGAAAGGTGTTGTAAAGACTTTAGATAAAAAACGTGGTGAATTGCAAACTACACTTGTAAAACAGAAAAAACAAGCACAAGCACTTGATCAACAAATTCAACGAATTATTCAGGAAGAAGTGCGTAGAGCTCAGGAAGAAGCACGAAAAGCCAGAGAAGAGGAAGTTCGTAGACAACGGTTGGCCGAAGAATCAGCGCGAAGAACTAGAGAAGAGGATGCTCGCAAACAACGATTAGCTGAAGAGGCTAAAGCAAACAAATCAAAAACAACTTCACCTCCATCGAAAGGTCAGCAACCCAAAACTACACCTAAAGCAACTGAACCTTCATTGCCAGTGCCTAAGGTAGCAGAACAACCCTCATCGAGTAAAGCATCATCAGTTCAGCCTCGTACTAGACATGCCGACACAGAGGGTGGTTATGCAATGACAAAAGAAGAGAAAAACTTATCTGATAATTTCTCGAGTAACAGAGGCTCATTGCCTATTCCAGTGACTGGCAGATTTAAAATTGTCGGACATTTTGGTCAGCAACAACACGAAGATTTGAAATATGTTGTCACTAACAATAATGGTGTAGATATTCAGGGTGAGCCGGGTGCAGATGCAAGAGCTATTTTTGGCGGCGTTGTTTCTAAGGTCTTTGCTGTCCCAGGATATAATAGCTCGGTAATTATTCGACACGGTAATTTTCTGTCGGTTTATTCTAATTTGAGCCGAGTGTATGTAAGTGCTGGTGAACATATTTCGACGCGGCAAGCTATTGGCAAAATCTATTCTGATGCTGATTTTGGGAATCAGACGGTGTTGCATTTTCAAATATGGAAAGAGACGACAAAACAGAATCCAGAAAACTGGATTAATTTTTAGGAAATATAAAATGGGCAAAAATGTGATGAATCATTTTTGCCCATTTACTTTCTAAAACTGTACCGATCAATAGTAAGAGCAGCAGTAGTCGGTAGTTTCTTTCACTTTCAACTGAAATTTAGCTTTAGCAGGAACGTGAAATTCGTCACCTTCTTTCACCGTTTGCCATTCGTTTTTTCCGGGCAGCATAACGTCCATTTCTCCACCCAAAATTTCCATCAATTCGTTGGTGTCTGTTCCGAATTCATACTCACCGGGCATCATAATACCTAATGTTTTTTTTGTTCCGTTTGCGAATATCACAGTACGGCTGGTTACTTGTCCACCGAAGTAAACGTTTGCTTTTTTGATGACTGTTACTTGATTAAATTGACTCATTGTTGTGGTTATTTGGGTTTATATTTTATTTTTCCGCTAAATAGAATGCACAGACGCCTAGCGTGTATTTTTTGTATACAACAGAACTAAATCCGCATTGTTTCAGAAGTGCAGTCATTACTTTACCTTGTGGAAATGCCTCAATAGATTTTGGCAAGTATGAATAGGCTTTACGATCTTTTGAGAAAAGACGAGCAAATGTCGGGATCACCGTTTTACTGTAGATTCGATACAATTCGCGAATGGGGAAATATTCTGGTTCAGACATTTCGAGAATTACCAGATGACCGCCTGGTTTCAAAACTCGACACATTTCGGTGATTCCTTGTTCCAGATTTTCAAAATTGCGAACGCCGAATGCTACGGTTGCGGCATCAAAAGTTTCGTTTTCGAAATCAAGATTCATGCTGTCTCCAACTTTCAGTTCAATACTCGATTTAAACTCAGGTGCAGCCACTTTTACGTCACCTACCTTTAGCATTCCTTCCGAAATATCGATTCCAACAATTTTCTTCGGATGTAACAGTCGATACGCGCTTATGGCAAAATCGCCAGTTCCAGTAGCGACATCGAGAATTGTATCGGGTGAAAACTTCTTTAAGCTCAGAATCGCATTCTTGCGCCATACGGTGTCAATTCCAAAAGTCATGAAGCGATTCATCGGGTCGTAGTTGCCCGAAATCGCATCAAACATCTGTACTATTTGATCTTTTTTACGACCATCTTGTTCGTATGGAAGCACTTTCTCGCAATCATATCCTTGTTTTGAATTCATTGTGATAGTCTTTTTTAGTAGATTTTATTTCCGAAGTGATGAACCTCTAATCATTAGTTTGGGTGGAAACTGGATGTGTTTGATAATTCTTTCAGCAGGCTCTTGGTTCAGCTGTTCAATCAATATTTCGGCACTTGTTTCTCCTAATTGATGACTAAACATATCCACAGAGGTAAGTTGTGGTTCAACAAAAATGTCGAAAGTCTCGTTAGCAAAGCCTACCACCGCAATTTGATGAGGAATGTGGATTCCGACTTTTTTTAGAGCCATCATGACACCTATAGCAGAAAAATCACCTGCAGATAATATGGCATCTGGTAAATCATTGTGTTGAATGATTTTTTCTAGCGCATCCGTTCCTGTTTCTAGCGTAATAACATTGTTGTAAATCCAGTTTTCTTCTACGGTCAAGCCGTTATCGCGCATAGCTGCCAGATATCCATTGAGTCGATTGCGGTATACACTTAATGAAAGTGGACCTGCTAAGTGAAATATCTTTCGACAACCTTGTTCTATCAAATGTTCGACAGCTTCGTAGGCAGCTTGGTAATTATCCACTTCTACCTTCGCCACATCGAGTCCATCGGGCACTCGGTCGAAAAACACGATGGGAGTTCCTTTGTTGATAAACGGTTGAAAGTGACTATAGTCTGTTGTTTCTGCTGAAAGGGAAACAGCCAAAGCATCAACTTTTTTGTTGAGCAGCGTTTTTACAATGGATTTTTCGGTTTCGTAGTTTTCGTTCGATTGCGAAAAAATCACACTGTATCCGTTTTCGTATGCAACTTGTTCAATCCCTGCTATAGCTGATGCGAAAAAATTCCGACTGATACGAGGTACAATCACAGCAATGACGGAACTTTTTCCAGTGCGAAGATGAAGTGCAACAGGATTGGGTTCAAAATTTAATTGTGCGGCAAGTTCCAACACCCGAGCTTTCATCTTTTTGCTGATACGGGGGTGGTTTTGCAAAGCTCTCGAAACGGTAGAAGCCGTTGTATTCAGAGATTTAGCAATATCGTAGATGGTAACTTTATTCACACTATTCAATTTTTGAGCCACAAATTTACTATTTCTTTTCCATTCCGACTGTTTTCGATAAAAATATGTCGTAACAAAACAGCAGATCTCCTTGACTTATATCAATGGATAATACATTATTATTTCATCTGTTTATAATTTTGATTTTAATGGTCAGATGGAACTCGCACATAAACATCTCCTTGTTTGTCAATATTTATTTGTCGTGTTCGTTTCATCGTTTCAGCTTTTTCTTTTAGATTTGTATTCAAATACGAATTCAATTCCCCGATATATCATGCAAATCCTTACGCAGCTTTTTGAGAATTACTTTGGCGAACCGCTAAAAAACATAGAACCGATTCCGGGTTCTGGTTCTAATCGACTTTATGTCAGGCTGATTGGCGATAAAAACAGATGTATTGGGATGAAGGGAGAATCGGAGGTCGAAAACGAAGCTTTTATCTATCTTGCCAACCATTTCTTTGCAAAAGGACTTGCTGTGCCGCAACTCTATGCTATCAGCGACGACCGAATGAGCTACATTCAGCAAGATTGTGGCGATGTGGCATTGTTCGATTTTGTGGCATCTGCCCGCATCGATAATAGCTATTCTGACGAACAAAAAAAGATGTTGACAGACACCCTTGCTGCTTTGGCCGATGTGCAGGTGAAAGGTGCCGAAGAGTTGGATTATTCGGTCTGTTTTCCGCGTGCGGAGTTCGATCGTCGTTGCATTTTCTGGGATTTAAACTACTTCAAATACTGTTTCCTTCGTCCTTATGGTGTAGCTTTTAGCGAAAATCTACTCGAAGATGAGTTTGAACGAATGGCAGAACTTCTCGATGCTGAAATGAACGATGTGTTTCTCTACCGCGATTTCCAGTCGCGCAATGTGATGATTTCTGAGGGTAAACCCTATTTTATCGACTTCCAAGGAGGGCGGCGCGGTCAGGTTTACTACGATGTAGCCTCGTTTTTGTGGCAAGTAGAGGCAAGTTACACTGCCGAAATGAAAGATTTGTTGATTGATGCTTACATCACTTCGTTGCGAAAATATCGAATCGTAGATGAGGTGGCTTTTCGTAAGCGGTTGGTGCACTTTGCCTTGTTTCGTTTGCTGCAAGTGCTTGGTGCATGCGGCTTCCGGGGCTTGATAGAGAAGAAACAATATTTTATCGACACTATTCCTGCGGCTATTAGCAATATACATTCGCTGCTCGACGAAGTTGGCTTTGACGAATATCCATATTTGGTGGAAGTTTTGAAGGGCTTAAGTCGTAAGTAGATTTACAATTTAACCATTTACAATTTACCATTTTTGCTACTCGTTTACTCAATTACTCATTTACTCAATTACTAGATTTCTGTGAAAATTCTTCGTTGGCTTAAAAAGCTTCTTCTCTTGTTTTTTGCCTCATCTATCCTGATGGTGTTGATTTTGCGCATAGTGCCTGTCTATTTCACACCGCTGATGTTTATTCGTGTGGCACAGCAAATTGGCAATGGCGAATCACCGCAGTTGCACCACCAGTGGGTGCCGTTGGAGCAAATTTCACCACAATTGGTGCGAGCTGTCATTGCATCAGAAGATAATGTGTTTATGGATCATTGGGGGTTCGACTTCAATCAGATAGAAAAAGCGGTGATGGAGCGTCAGCGTCGTCATCGGGCTAGGGGAGCGAGCACCATTTCGCAGCAGACAGCTAAAAACGTTTTTTTGATTCCTCAAGGCTCATTCATCCGCAAGGGGTTCGAAGCTTATTTTACCGTCCTGATCGAGTTGATGTGGGGCAAGGAGCGCATTATGGAAGTTTATCTCAATTCTATAGAGATGGGCGATGGCATATATGGCGCTGAGAGTGTAGCGCAACTGCATTTCGATAAACCGGCAAAGAAACTCACGGCAGCAAATGCGGCTACTATTGCAGCCACACTACCTAATCCTATTCGGTTCAACTCTGCGCACCCTTCATCATACATTCAACGCAGAAAATCGCAAATCATGTTTCTGATGCCACGTATGGGAAAGATTGATTTCCTTGATAAAAAGAAATAATTAACTCATTAGCTAATGTGCAAATTTGCTAATTAAAACAATGACAAACTACGAATTTCAGGATTGGGGATTGATTGATTACCGCGAGGCATGGACGAAGCAACAAACGCTTTTCGACGCCGCCATTTCTACTAAAAAACTTTCCGAAGTTCCTCAAAACACGCTTATCTTTTGCGAACATCCGCACGTCATCACCATCGGAAAGAGTGGCGACCGCGGCAATCTGCTTTTCGATGCCGAATCGTTGACGAATCGCAGTGTTTCGTTCTACGAAATAGATCGGGGAGGAGATGTCACCTATCACGGCCCCGGTCAAATTGTCGGGTATCCGATTTTCGATCTCGATCAGTTTCATCTCGGGCTGAAGCAATACATTCACCTGCTCGAAGAGGCAATTATTCGTCTGTTGGCACTCTACGATGTGACTGGCGAGCGACTCGAAGCGGCCACCGGAGTTTGGCTCGATGTAGGCACGCCTCGTGCTCGCAAGATTTGCGCTATCGGGGTGCGTAGCAGTCGCTACATCACCATGCACGGCTTTGCACTCAACGTCAATACTGACCTAAGCTATTTTTCGCTCATACACCCCTGCGGCTTTGTAGATAAAGGGGTCACTTCGTTGCAACAAGAACTGGGCAGAACCCTCGATATGGAACTCGTGAAGAACCAATTAGAGGGAATATTGAAGGAGTTGTTTGAATAAGCACACGAGCCAATTCTCATTTTGCAATGACATATTCCAATATTGGAGATAAAACAAAAAAAAATGCTAATTTTGAACCGTAAATATTTCTGATTTTGAAGCACGCATAAATGGAAACACCTGATTTTAATAAAGAAAAAATTATTAGTTATTGGCTTGTTAGCTCAGATGACGACTTTGATACAATGATGGCAATGTATGCCACTAAGCGATTTAATTGGAGTCTATTTATTGGTCACTTGATGATTGAAAAATTACTAAAGGCATTATTCATAAAGCAATGTAATGAATACCCTCCTTTTACTCATAATTTAGTGCGTTTGGCAGAAAAAGCTGGCATTCAATTGGACGAAGAAAAAAGATTGTTTTTTGTTACCGTCACAGCTTTCAATATCAATGCAAGATACGATGATTATAAAATGAGTTTTCAGAAAACTTGTACTCCTGAATTCTCGAAAATGTGGATTGATAAACTTACCGTAAATAGATTATGGATAAAGCAATTAATAGAATCATAAAAGAATATATTCATTCTGTGTTGATACAGCAGCCTAATTTGTCATCAGCCTATCTTTTTGGATCGTATGCTAAAAATAAGCAACGAACCGAGAGCGATATTGATATTGCGTTAGTCCTCGACGATTTATCGGATGCAGAACGTTTCGATACCCAAATACGGTTAATGATGTTGGCTTCTACTATCGACAGTAGAATTGAGCCTCACCCAATTTCCAGAAAAGACCTTCTATCGAATAATCCTTTTTCTGTTGAAGTGAGAAAGACGGGCATTGAGTTAGCTTTGAAATAAATAACACGTACCAACTGACGAGGTGACAAACATTCATCTCCATCCCCCAAAAACACCCCGTCAGTTCTTCTCTCCGATTATTTTTTTAAAATACCACCTCTTTTCTTTGCAATTCTGCAACTTTTCTATATTTTTGCAAAGAACAGTTTTAAAACCCTCTTTATTATTTAGAACAACTCTTTACAATGACTCATTCTCACCAAAATAAACCCTCTCTTTTGTGCTTTATTAACGGCTCGCAGTTGGTCGTTACAGCCCTTTTGTTAGAGAGAGAGAGAGAGAGAGAGAGAGAGAGAGAGAGAATAAACACTACTCCCAGTTAGCAAACGATTGCGACTTTTCTAAACAGAACTTTGCACAATCAACCAATAGACTTGGTTCTTTTGTCTTTTGTTATAGTTCCAATACCCTACATCTTATTTATACGCCGTTGCACGAATCGAATGATTCTTGCCGCGGCGTTTTCTGTTCTATTCATTCGCAAATGGGCGGTGTCAGAGTTCGGGCGTATTCTTGCACCAACCAAATGGGGTATGAATACGACCAAATGCCCAATAGTTCTCTTCTGATGCCAAATAAACGTTATCGAATGCCAAGTGCGACCGACCAAATACGAAATGACAATCACCAAATGCTAAGTGTC